>JABGXK010000066.1 GCA_018675825.1 Flavobacteriales bacterium
CAATTTCTTTTATTATTTCTTTTAGACCAACACAACCAGATGGTTCATTTCCATGAACACCACCCAATAAGAGAATTACTGGTTTTCCCTTACCATAAACATAGTATGTCATATTTTCACATAATCCCTTCAGAATATATATTAATAAAATTGCAATTATTAATATAAAAATCATAGTTATTTTATGTTCAGAAAAAAGTATAACTATTTACAAATATTTTATGTAGATATTAATTAAAGTATGCCAAATAATAATAAAAATCATGATGATGAAAATATGAAAAAACTGAATAAAGCTATGAATAAAAATAGACCTGAACTCAAACAATGTAAGAAACTTAATGATGAAATTACATGTAATTCTGTAGAATGGTGCCAATGGGAAGATGGTGTAGAAACTGGTAATCAATGCCAATTAGTTGAATATTTTAATTCTATAAAAAAAAGTAAAAGACAGTATAAAGTAGCAAACAATATAAGTCCTGATTTTGTATGTTTATCAATAATATTAACAATTGGTCTATTGGTAATAGTTTTTTGCAAAAAGAAAAAATAGTTGTATTAATTCATGAGCAGTCAAGCCATCAATTATAGAGAACCACGATTACAAAGAATTAATAATATGTTTAATTGTAGAGTACATGGTACAATTAGTTCTATTCATAACAGATGTCCACATTGTTATAGAGATAGAATGAAAGAATACTCATCAATAATTAGAGGTAGAAATATTATTCCTAGACCACCACGAAATACTAGAATAAATAATAATCCGCGATCACACTCAGCACCAGAGATTAATACTAGAAGGAATATTAATAGGCATACCAATATTAGATTACCTCCTATAGTAGAAAGACAAATGACCCAAATTATTCAACCTCGTTCTAGTTCACAACCAAGCTCAAGACCAAGTTTACATATAAATAATAATACTAATTTGAGAAATATAATACAACATCCACCACTTCCTCCATTACCTCCAAGAACACATCTTAGACCACATCTTAGAACAAATTTACCTAATTTAATTAGAGATAGAAGATTAAGAGGAGAACAAAATGGTATAAATATAAATAATATGTTAAGGATACAAAGTCTTTTTACAGATGATGATATTAGAAATATTTCTTTAACAGATAGACATGAGACCCCAGTAAATCTTCATGTATTGAGTAGAGATACAATAATCTGTCAAGCTCCATCACATGGAAACTGCGTTGTTTGTCAAGAGAATTGGGAGAATGGTGAAATGGTTAGAAAATTACCATGTCAGCATGTATTTCATATAATGTGTATTGATAGATGGTTTGCAGATAATAATGTATGCCCAGTATGTAGATTTACAATGGCTAGTTCTTAATTAAGGAAATTTCTCTTTTTAAATTATCTATTTCATTTTGAAGACGTTTAGTGTCTTTTCTCATATTTTTCATTGTATCTAGCATAACAACTACTAGATAATCACCAGTAATCCATATTTTTTTATTTTTATTAAATGTATGTTTTTTGGGAATTATATCTGAATTTGTAGCAACAACCTTTACTTTGTATCCATCATTTGTCTTGTATTTTATACACTTTATATTATCTATGATATAATCTGGATCATCAATATCATCTTCAACTTTATCAAGTAAAGGTATCACTATGGACTCTTTATCAACTATCTCCATATATTTATAAAACAATTTAAAAATAAATTCAAAACTAAAATAGATTTATTTTCAAACATAATTTTATATGGAATATAAATTATTTGAGCCATCCACTATAAGAGCCTTTTACATATTCATAATGTTAATGATTGGATTGTATTTTATACAACAAAAAGAGAGAACAGGTACTTATATGGATTATGACCAAGGTGAATAAAAAGTTTTTTATAAAATAAATATTTATTTTATAAAAAAATATTTTTCTGCGTACATATTATATATGTCTGACGGACCTGAAGGATATTCTACTACAAGTTATAGCTCAATTGGTGAAGAAACTGCCCCTGTAAGTTCTTGTGGTGCTCAAGTTGGTGGTGGTGTTTGGAGAGTAGGTGGCCCTAAACTTTGGAGAAAAACTCTCAACAAATACAGAGAAAATAATCCAGATTTAAATTTAAAGCAACAATTAAAAAATGCTAGTCCAATATACAGAAGATTAAAAAGAAGAACTGGTCATAAAGGGGCAAAATTAGGAAAATTGAGAAAAAATCCAGTATCTAGACAAGAAGCAATTAAATTAATGAAAGAATACTATTTGAACCATGGAACTAAAAAATCTATGATTAGAGACATGAATAGAAAAGCTAAAGATAGTAAAATTGTAGAACCTATGGGTCCAAGATCATGGAGATTTAGATTTAAAAGATCTGGTAGACATGCTAAAGGACTTAGAAGAGTATCTAAACATACTGGACCAGGTAAATACGATATGGCTGGGGTTGATGATGGAAGTGCTGCTGCAAAATCCTTAGCTAAAAAATTAGCCAAAAGAAAACTTAAAAAGAGCTACTTAAAAAGAAGTTCTAGTAGAAAATCTCCTAGAAGATCTTAAATTTTATTAAAAAAAATTTTAGATTATTAAGTATATTTGAATATACTTAATAAAATTAATTACTCAGCTAAATTTTTACCAAATTTAACCCAAAGAACTGCTGAAATAACAAAACC
>JABGXK010000067.1 GCA_018675825.1 Flavobacteriales bacterium
AAATGGCTTTCAACACTCTCAATTTTCAACAGCCTCTTTTTGGCAAGCTTCTGCAGCATTACCTTTAATTATTAAATCTGGAGATGATTTATCATATAATTCGGGTTCTGGTCCATCTGAAGTTACTTTATATGGCTACTTAGTAGATGAGAATTACTTTGCAGACTGTGGAGGAGGAGGAAATAATAATTCAGGAGGAGGTTCTTCTTCAAATGGGATTTCTAGTACTGAAGATGTGAATGATTTTGACCAAAACTTACATTTATTTGACACTGAGATTTATGTTAATTTAGATAATGGATATACTTACATGAAGCAAGATACAAATAATAATATTTTTGTTGTTGGAGCATATTCTAGTCCACTAGATAGTTCTATTGGTGGTATATCGCTAAATAATGCTGGTATTTTAAGAAGTATGTTTATTGTTAAATATGATAGTTTAGATAATATTGATTTTGTTATCTCTGAAGATGTTATTTCACTAGGATTTGGTTTTGATATTTCTGGTATTGATGTAGATAATAATAATAATATTTTTGTAGTCGGCCATCTTGAAAGTATAAGTCCTAAAAGAATGTTTATAAGAAAATATAATGGATCAACAGGTCAATTAATTTCTTCAGCTACTAATGCAAACATTAATAGTAATACTGGTTCTAGTAGAGCTCTTAATGTAGTTGCAGATAATAATGGAGGAGCCTATGTTGTAGGTTATTATGCAGGAACAATAGATTTTGGCGGAAATACTAGCATGCTACCCTCTAACACATATTTATCGAGTGTCTCTCAAGGTTTTATAGTTCATTTTGACAATTCTCTTACTGCTACTTGGTCTGATTTTTCAACAAACTATACTACTCCTACTACAAATTGTGATGGTAATGCAATGCAATCTGTTATCCTTCATCAAAATAATGACATATATGTTTCTGGAATAAAAAATGTCTATAGTAATGATTATAAATATTTTATGCGCAGATACAGTAATAGTGGAACTTTATTATCTGATAGTGTTTCATCAACTTTTAACGCAGGAGGATATAATATAGGTTTCATTGAAAGGGGATCAATTCTTAATTCAGATAATAATGGAGATATATATTTTTTTGCAAATGCACCCTCAGATTTTACACTAAATTCATATTTATTACCAGTGTTAAATGCAAGATCTGACATATTATTTCAATTCAATTCTTCACTAAATACTATTGATGCTTATAATTTTGGTCAAGCTGTTGGTCCACCACAAATTAGAAATTTAGAAGTATTATCTAATAATAATATTATATTAAATGCTAGAGGTAATGATATCTTATTTAATAATATCTTCTATACTACATTATATGACAATTCTATGCAATATATTGCAGAGATAAATACTAGCAATGAGATACAGAGTTTTTATGGGTTGTATTATCTTTTTGGTTATACTGAGTATATAGGTGTATCATCCAATAATAATAATAATAATAATAATAATTTCTCTGTATTGTATGATAGAGAGTCTGGAATATTTATAAATAATGGTATTACATACCCTGCTGGAAATTATATCGTAAGGTATTAAATAAAAAAAAATGAAAAAACTACTAATACTATTACTTTGTCTTCCTTTACTTTTCTTTGGACAAGTACCTCAAGGGGTAGGTTATCAAGGTGTAGCAACAGATGCTTTAGGAATTGAACTTGTAAATCAATCTATAAGCATTAGAGCAAGTGTACTTAGTAGTTCAGCTACAGGTACTATTGAGTGGCAAGAAACACATAATACATCAACAGATACTTTTGGACTGTTTAATCTTACAATAGGACAGGGAACAACAACTGGAAATGGAGCGCAAACAAACTTTGCAGATATATCTTGGGGTTCAAACACACACTTTCTAAAGATAGAGATGGATGTAAATGGAGGAACAAACTATTCACACATGGGGACTAACCAGATGATGAGTGTTCCTTATGCACTATATGCTGAGAATGCTAATATTGATTATGATTCAATTTCTACTTTACTTTCTAATGATTCAACATTTATCACAACTGTAAGTGGAGGAATGGGAGGAGGTTGTGATCCGCAATTTCCTGATGGATTTGAAATGTTAACAGCTGTAGCTTCAACCTACAGTGCGACGTCACCTTATACTGTTCCTCAAAATAAAAGACTTTATATTGCTTACTCTAACACAAATGTTCTTATAAATGGAATTGATATAGGAATACCAGGTGGCAAACATATTATATGTAATCCAGGAGATATTTTATCATCTAAT
>JABGXK010000008.1 GCA_018675825.1 Flavobacteriales bacterium
ATTCTTTGTTTCTTTCTTTTATTCTTGAGGATAATAATATTCTTCCAAAAAACCATCCAGTTATTTTCACTCTCTATAATGCTAAAGGACAAGTCCATCAAAGAATTACTAAAGATAAAGGTGAAAATGGTTTTTATGTTTTTAAAGTAAAAACAAATCCTGAAGATGAAACTGGAAACTGGAAGGCTCAAATAAAAGTTGGATCTTCATATTTTTCTAAATCATTAAAAATAGAAATGATAAAGCCTAATAGATTGAAAGTAAAACTTGATTTCTTTTCTGAATTACTTCTAAATAATGAGAACAAGCCTATATTTTTAACATCTAATTGGTTGCATGGTGCACCAGCAAAAAACTTGAAAGTAGATATTGAAATTAATTTATCAGAATCTAATACTAGATTTGATGGTTTTTCAGAATATAATTTTGATGATCAAATAAAGCAATTCAGATCTCAGGATATTAAAGTAGCTGAAGAAAAACTTGATAATAATGGGAAACTTACATTTTCTCCTGATTTTAAAGTTGAAAATAACGATTCACCAGGTATGTTAAAGGCTAGTTTTAAGACTAGGGTTTTTGAAAAGGGTGGCGATGCAAGTACAGATAGAGTTTTAATGCCATTTTCTCCTTATAGGAGTTATGTAGGGTTGAAAATGCTAAAAGGTGATAGTTGGAGTGGTGCATTATTTTCTGACAAGAAGAATCTCTTGCCTATTGCAACTGTAGATGAATTTGGAAATGCAATTGATAGGAAAAATCTTAAAATAGAGGTATTTAGAATTAACTGGAGATGGTGGTGGGAGAGTAATAGTGCTTATGATATTGGTAGATATGTGACAGGAAATTATAGAGACTTAATTCATACTGATAAGATTGACACAAAAGATGGTGAAGCTATCTATACTTTAGATTTAGATGATAATATTTGGGATAGATGTTATATTAGAATAACAGATTCTGTATCTGGGCATTCCTGTGGGGAGGTCTTTTATTTAACTTATAGTGGTTATTGGAATACTTCTCAAAATTCAGAAGGCGCAGAGATGTTATCATTTAAAACAGATAAGCAAAAATATAATGTTGGGGAAAATATATTAGTGACACTTCCTAAGGCAAAAAAGGGAAGAGTTTTAATTAGTGTTGAATCTGGATCTGAAGTGCTAGAAACGTATTGGTTTGATGTTAGTAATGGAGAAAATACTTTTAAAATTAAATCCACTGCAAGAATGGCGCCAAATGTATTTTTAAATATGTCTTTTATTCAGCCTCATAAACATACAGAAAACGATTTACCAATACGTATGTATGGAGTAAGAGGTGTTTCAGTTGAGGATCCCAACACTCATCTTTCACCAGTTCTCTCAATGCTTGATGAGCTGCATCCAGAGGAAGATGTGACAATAAGTGTAAGTGAAAAAGATGGAAAAAAAATGACATATACAATTGCTGTAGTTGATGATGGGCTTCTAGATTTAACTAATTATCAAACACCAAATGCCTGGAAAACATTTTTTGCTTGGCAAGCACTTGGTGTTAAAACATGGGATATGTATAAATATGTTACAGGAGCATTTAATGGTAAAATGGCTGGTTTATTACAAATTGGTGGAGATATCTATGCTAAAAGTAGTGAAAAGAAAAAGGCAAATCGTTTTAAGCCAGTTGTAAAGTTTTTAGGCCCTTTCACTCTTGAGACAGGACGTACTGCTACTCATACTTTTAAGATGCCAAATTATATTGGTTCTGTTAGAACAATGGTTGTTGCTGGAAATAATGGAGCTTATGGATCAGCAGACAAAACAACTACAGTAAAAAAACCTTTAATGGTTCTTGCTTCATTACCAAGAGTTTTAGGTCCTTCTGAAGAAGTAGATTTACCTGTTACTGTATTTGCGATGAAGGAAAATATTAAGAATGTCTCAATAAAAGTTGAAACAAATAATATAATCGAAATTGTGGGTAGTGATAAGAAAAATATAACATTTAATGAAATTGGAGATAAGCTTGTTAATTTTAGATTGAAGGTAAAAGATAATTTAGGAATTGGAAATATTAAAGTGATTTGTACAAGTGGAAATGAAATAGCAACTTATATAGTAGAGTTGAATGTTAGAATGCCAAATCCTGAAATTTCTAAAATTGTTTCTTCAGTTATTAATCCAGGTGAAGATTGGCAAGAATCTTATCAAGCAATTGGAATTAAAGGTACTAATTCTGCAATATTGGAAATATCTTCAGTTCCTCCAATTAATTTAGAAGATAGATTACAATACTTAATTAAATATCCTCATGGCTGTATTGAACAAACTACATCTTCAGTTTTTCCACAACTTTTTCTTTCTAACTTAGTGAGTTTGTCAAATGATAAGAAAAGAGAGATTCAAAAAAATATTACAGATGGTTTAAATAGATTAAAGTCATTCCAAATTTCCGGAGGAGGATTTACTTATTGGCCTAATTCAGGTAATGAAGCTGATAATTGGGGGACTAATTATGCTGGGCATTTTATGATTGAAGCAAAAAATAAAGGTTATTCTCTTCCAATTGGATTATTTGAAAATTGGGTAACTTTTCAAACAAATACTGCCAATAATTGGAGTGATTCAAACAGTGGTAGTATAAATTATAGAAGATCTTCCCAATTGACTCAGGCTTACAGATTATATACACTAGCATTAGCAAAAAAACCAGCAATAAGTGCAATGAATAAAATGCGTGATAATTCTAGTATTTCTGATATTGCAAAATGGAGGTTAGCGGCTGCATATCATATAATTGGAAGAACCAATGTTGTGAATGATCTAATCTATGATAATAAATCTCGTGTTGAATCTTATAATGAATTTTCTTCTACTTATGGTAGTAAGGAAAGGGATGAAGCTATGATTTTAGAAGTATTATCAATGCTAGGGGAGTATAGTATGGGTAAAGATATTGTGGATAGAATTACTAATAAATTATCTTCTTCCGAATATATGAGTACACAAACAACTGCTTATTCTTTATTAGCAATTTCAAAATATATTGGTGATGATATTAATTCAAAAGGATTTTCATTTGATTATTCTATTGATAATACTTTGTCGACAGAAAAAACAGAATCTGTTTTTGAGCAAATTGACATCAATATTGAGCAAAAAAATAAAGGAGATTTAAGTGTGAAAAACACATCTGATAAGATGCTTTTTGCAACTTTGCAATTAAGAGGGATTCCTATTTATGATGGTATTTCAATAAAAGAAGAGAGTAATCTTAAGATGCAGGTTAAATATTTTTCAATGGACGATTTAGAAATTGATCCATCAAAAATAATACAAGGCACCGATTTTTATACTGAAGTTACAATTACTCATTCTAGCTTAAAGTCAGATTATAATAATTTAGCACTAACACAAATTTTTCCATCTGGATGGGAGATCAGAAACAGTAGAATGGATATACTGCAAACTAATAAAAAAGACATTGTTACATATCAAGATATAAGAGATGATAGAGTATATACATATTTTGATTTGCCAAAAGGAGAAACTAAGGTTTTAAAGATACAGTTAAACGCATCTTTTCTTGGAAGATACTATCTACCAATTGCTAATTGTGAAGCCATGTATGATAATACTGTAAGTGCAAAAGATGGTGGGATATGGGTAGAAGTTGTGAAAAGTAGTGCTGAGTAATTTTCTCTCACATATTATAAAGTATAAAAAACGGTATTTTTTTCTATTTATCTTCTACTTATTTTTTAATATACTAAAATTTCCACTATTTAACGATCCTACAAGTACCGTAGTTTTTTCTCCTAAAGGGGAACTCTTAGCTGCTAGAATTGCAGATGATGGACAGTGGCGTTTTCCTAAATCAGATTCAGTACCAGAAAAGTTTCAAACTTCAATAAGATATTTTGAGGACGAGTATTTTAATTATCATTTTGGTGTAAATCCTGTGTCTTTTATACGTGCTTTAAAACAAAATATTATAAATAGAGAGATTGTTAGTGGAGCAAGTACTATTACTATGCAAACTATTCGGCTTTCAAGAAGAGGTCAAAATCGAACCTATTTTGAAAAGTTGATTGAAATGATTTTAGCAACTAGATTAGAGCTTACGAAAAGTAAAAAATCTATCATGAATATTTACGCTTCTAATGCTCCATTTGGTGGAAATGTAGTTGGTTTGGATGCAGCTTCTTGGCGATACTATAAACGAGCATCACATCAACTTTCATGGGGAGAAACAGCAACACTTGCTGTGTTACCAAATGCTCCTTCCTTAATTTTTCCTGGAAGGAACCATCATTTGCTATTTAGAAAACGAAATAATTTATTACAGAAATTAATGGAAAATGGTGAGATTGATAGTTTAACTTGTGAACTTGCTCAATTAGAACCTTTACCTGGAAAACCTCATCCTTTACCGCAAATCACTCCTCATTTGTTAAATAGATTAATAAAAGAAGGTCATAAAGGTGAAATTTGTAAAGTAAGTATTGATAAGGTTCTTCAAAAAAAATTAAATACAATTGTTCAGAATTCACATGATGAATTAAAATATAATAGCATTCATAATTCATCCATTTTAGTAATAGATGTTAAGCAGAAAAAAGTAATATCTTATGTTGGGAACTCATCATGTAAGCAAGAGGGATCTGGAAGTTATGTAGATATGATAACTTCTCCAAGAAGTGCTGGAAGTACATTAAAGCCTTTTCTTTATTCTTCCATCTTAGATGAAGGAACCATGATGCCATATAGTTTGGTACCAGATATACCTAC
>JABGXK010000068.1 GCA_018675825.1 Flavobacteriales bacterium
AGTTTTACTCCAATAAGTTTTGGAAATTTTAATTCCCATGCCATACCAGCCATAACATCAACAGCATCAGCTCCCCCAACTCCAATAGCAACCATTCCTAGTCCACCAGCATTTACAGTATGAGAATCTGTACCGATCATCATTCCACCAGGAAAAGCGTAATTTTCTAGCACTACTTGATGTATTATACCTGCTCCTGGTTTCCAGAATCCAATTCCATATTTATTACAAACTGAGCTTAAAAATTGGAATACTTCATTATTAATATTTAGACCTTCTTGTAAATCTTTAGAAGCTCCAAGTTTAGCTTGTATTAAATGATCTGCATGTGTAGTTGAAGGTACAGCTACCTTATCTTTTCCAGCTTGCATAAATTGCAATAAAGCCATCTGTGCTGTTGCATCTTGCATGGCAACACGATCAGGTGAAAAATCAACATAATCTTTACCTCTTTTAAATTCTGTATTTGTGTTTTTATTCCAAAGATGCGGGTAAAGTATTTTTTCTGAAAGAGTTAGATTCTTATTTAAAATAGAACGAGTTTTTTTAATAGAATCGGGATAGCTATTATATAATTTTTTAATTATATCTAGATCAAAAGCCATGGTTGACGTATAGTTTTAGGATTAATTGCAAATATACATATTTTAAATGATTTTTATAAATTTTTTATTGCTAGTGAAATCACTATAATGCATAAAAAAACCGAATTTTTTAAATTCGGTTTTAAAATATATTTAAAATTAATTATTCAGCAACAACACTAAAAGGAACATTAATCATTACTGATCTATGTAACCTAACTTCTGCTTCATAATTACCTAGTTCTTTAATAGTTGAAAGTTTTACAAATCTCTTATCAATATCATGTCCAAGAGCAGATAATGCATCTGTAAATTGAGAAGATTTAATAGATCCAAATATTTTTGTTCCTCCCTCTGCAACTTTAGCTTTAATTTGAATATCTAAAGTTGGTAAGGCTTCAGCAGTTTTATTAAGTTGTGCAATTAATTTTGAGTCTTTTTGTTCTTGTTGTCTTAAATTTTCATTAAGAACTTTTACAGAAGATTCTGTAGCTAATATAGCTTTTCCTGTTGGGATGAGGAAATTTCTTCCATATCCGGCTTTAACTTTAATAACTTCATTTTTAAAACCAAGCTTCTCAACATTTTCTAATAAAATAACATTCATGTTCTTCTTTTTTTAAATTATTTTAAATTATCACCTACAAAAGGAAGTAAAGCTAATTGTCTTGCTCTTTTTACAGATATAGCTAGTCTTCTCTGAAATTTCATTGAGTTTCCAGTAATTCTTCTTGGAAGGATCTTTCCTTGTTCATTTAAAAAACGCATTAAAAAGTCAGGGTCCTTGTAATCAATATATTGAATACCCATTTTTTTAAATCGGCAGTATTTACTTTGTTTTCTTTTCTCTATATCTACTGGAGAAAGATATCTGATTTCTGTTTTATTGCTCATAATTATTCTGATTTAGATTTTTCATTTAATTTTTTTCTTCTTCTGTCAGCATATTCCATGGCGTATTTATCTAATTTAACAGTTTGCCATCTAATGACTCTTTCGTCTCTTTGAAACTCTATTTCAAAATTATTTATTACAGATCCTTCAGCTTGAAACTCAAGTAAATAGTAAAATCCAGTTTTTTTCTTCTGAATAACATATTTAAGTTTTTTTAAGCCCCAGTTTTCCTCATGAGATATTTTTGCTTTTTTATCTTTCAAGTGATCGATAAATTTTTTTACCGTTTCCCTTACCTGTTCATCAGATAAGACGGGATTCATTATGAAAACGGTTTCGTAATTGTTCATTTTTTTTGGTTTTCTTATTAATTATTTAGTTTAAATCGGGCGGCAAATTTAAAAAAACTATATATAATAACCAAATAAGAGTTAGTTTTTAATTTGAACAATTATTTGATCATTATTTTATTATAAATGTTAAATTTGTCATTGATTTTTATCCCCCTTAACATGAGTGATTTTTTAGTTTCAGCGAGGAAATACAGACCAAGAACATTTGATAGAGTTATTGGGCAAGATGCTATTACTTTAACACTTAAAAGTGCAATTAAGCAAGAGCAATTAGCACAATCTTTTCTTTTTTGTGGCCCTAGAGGTGTTGGTAAAACCTCTCTAGCAAGGATACTTGCCAAGACTATTAATTGTGATAAGATAAGTTCTGATATTGTTGCTTGTGATGAATGTGTATCTTGTAAATCTTTTAATGAAAATAGTTCTTTTAATGTTCATGAGTTAGATGCTGCTTCAAATAATTCAGTTGATGATATTCGTAACCTAGTTGATCAAGTTCGTTTTGCACCACAGGTTGGAAGTTATAATATTTATATTATTGATGAGGTTCATATGCTATCTCAGTCTGCCTTTAATGCTTTTCTTAAAACATTAGAAGAACCACCCAAGCATGCTAAATTTATTTTAGCTACTACTGAAAAGCATAAAATAATTCCTACAATATTATCTAGATGTCAAATTTTTGATTTTAAAAGAGTTAGTAATGCAGATATTGTAAAAAATTTAAATTATGTTGCTTCTCAAGAAAATATATCAGTAGATCTTGATGCTCTTCATTTAATTGCTGAAAAATCTGATGGAGCTCTTAGAGATTCTTTATCTTTATTTGATAGATTAGTAAGTTTTTCTGAAAGCAAACTAATATATAAAGATGTTGTTGACCATCTTAATATTCTTGATTATGATTATTACTTTAAAATAACTGATCAATTACTGACTAATAATATAAGCGCATTATTATTGTCATATAATGAAATTATTTGTAATGGTTTTGATGGTCAGAACTTTATTAATGGTTTAGCAAATCATCTTCGTGATTTGCTTTTATGTCAAGATATTGAAACGGTTTGTTTGCTATCTAAAAATGAAAAACTAGAAAAACGATATTTAGCACAAGCCCAAGCAACAAATGATAGGTTCTTAGTTAAGGCATTAAAATTAACTAATGAATGTGATATTCAATATAAATTAAGTAGTAATCAAAGATTACTTGTAGAGGTCTGTTTAATGCAAATATCTTCAATTGGTTATGATACTGAAATAAAAAAAAAACATAAAAATTTTGTAGTCTCAAATCAAAAAAATAATGATCAAGCAGATGTTATAATTACAAATAATAATAAAGAGAAGACTGATCAAATTAAAGAAACTAAAGACATTAATGTTTTAGATAAGAGTAAACAAATTAAAGTTGAAGAAGTTAATGATGTTGTATCAGATAAAATTGATAGTAGAAATAAAAATAATTATGTAGTAAAGGCTAAGACAATCTCTATTTTAAATGTCATTGAAAAAGAAGTTGAGCAAGAAAAATTAGAGGATAGTGATGAGGTATTAAGATCAAATAAGATTTCACAAGATCTTGTTTTAGAAAAATGGAAAGAAATGATTTTATATTTTAAAAATTCAGAAAAAACAAATTTAGCTATTACACTTGGTATTAATGATCCTGTACTTATAGATTCTAGCAATATTGAAATACCTCTAAGTAACACATCTCAAATTGAATTAGTTAATCAAGAAAGATATAATATATTAAGATTTTTAAGAGATAAATTAAATAATGACTTAATAGACTTAAATACTAAAGTTACAAAAACAACTAAAGAGAATACTCCTTATACTAATTCAGATAAATTTAAAGAAATGTCTAAAGACAATAAATATTTAGAAAAGTTACAACAAGAACTTGGGCTTGACCCAGATTATTAATAAAATTAAAAACTATGTCGATAAATAAATTTAAAACAGAAAGTATTATAACAATCTTACTGATAGTTTCTTTTGGAATCTATTTAATAAATAATGTAAAAAAACAAAAAAAGATGATTGAAAATAATTATGAATCAGTTACTGATGACCCATTAAATACCCGAATTTACACTTTAGATAATGGATTAAAAGTTTATCTTTCATCATATGATGATGCTCCAAGGGTTCAGACAAATATTGCAGTAAGAGCAGGAAGTAAAAATGATCCTTCCCACGCAACTGGACTGGCACATTATTTAGAGCATATGTTATTCAAGGGTACTGATAAATATGGGTCTTTAGACTATTCAAAGGAAAAGCCATTACTTGATAAAATAGAATCTCTTTATGAGCAGTATAGAACTGTTGATATGTCAGACATTAAAGGTAGAGATAAAATATGGCGTCAAATAGATTCAGTATCTGGTGAAGCTGCTAAATTATGTATTGCTAATGAATATGATAAAATGCTAAGTGGGATTGGGGCTAAAGGAACTAATGCATATACATCAAATGAAAGAACTGTTTATGTAAATGATATTCCGTCAAATCAAATTGAAAAATGGCTAAAGATTGAATCAGAACGTTTTAGAATGCCAGTTTTTAGATTGTTTCATACTGAATTAGAGGCTGTCTATGAAGAAAAAAATAGATCCTTAGATACAGATGGCAGCAAGATGTTTGAAGGCCTTATGTCCGGTCTATTTAAGAATCATCAATATGGAACACAAACAACCATTGGTACTATCGATCATTTAAAAAACCCTTCATTAACTGAGATTAGAAAATATTTTAATAAATATTATGTTCCAAACAATATGGCAATATGTATGTCAGGAGATTTTGAATATGATGATGTTATTATATTAGTAAACAAGTATTTTGGTAGTTTTGAGCGTAAAGAAGACCCTTTATTTGAGGTTCTTAAGGAAGATGATATAGTATCTCCTCGTATAACAAATGTTTATGGTCCAGAAGCGGAAAGGTTATATGTTGGTTTTAGATTAAATGGATCAAATTCTAGTGATGCCAATCTTCTTAGAATGGTTGATATGGTATTAAGCAATACTTCAGCTGGATTAATTGATATTAATCTTAATCAGGCTCAAAAGCTAACTGGTGGAGGTTGTTTTCCATATATATTAAATGATTATTCTATTCATGGTTTTTATGGAAGCCCATTAACAGATCAAAGTCTTGAAGATGTTAAAGATTTATTATTATCACAACTTGATGAAATAAAAGCTGGTAATTTTTCAAATTGGATATTGCAAGCTATTATTTCTGATCTTAAGCTAGAACAAATAAAGAAATACGAATCTAATAATGGTAGAGCTGAAGAGTTTGTAGATGCTTTTATTCTAAATAAAAGTTGGGAGCAACACCAAAGTACACTTAGTGAATTATCTAAGATTACAAAGCAAGATATTATAGATTTTGTAAATAGAAACTATAGTGATAATTATGTTGTAGTCTATAAAAGATTAGGAGATGATCCAAATGCTATTAAGGTTACTAAACCTCAAATTACTCCAGTTACAGTTAATAGAGAAGATAAATCAGAATTTTTATCCTCTGTTCTTGCTGAGGATGTAAAGGATATCGAACCAAAGTTTGTTGATTTTTCAAAAGATATCCAGCAAGATAAAATGAATTCTGTTTCTCTCTTATATAAAGAGAATAAAGAGAATGAAAGATTTCAATTAAACTATGTCCTTGATATGGGAACTGATCACAACAAAAAACTAAAGTTAGCAGTTGATTATTTAAAATATCTTGGAACAGATCAAATATCTTCAAATAAAAAGCTTGAAGAATTTTATAAGCTTGGATGTGATTTGTCAGTAAATACTTCTTCAAATTTAACAAAGATTTCTTTAACTGGATTATCAGGTAATTTTGAAGAATCTGTAACCCTTTTAGAAAATATCTTATCTAATGCTGTGGCTGATGAAGATGCTTTATTAAGTTTAAAAGCAACATATGAAAAACAGAAAAGTGATGCTAAGCTAGATAAACAGGTTATATTATTTTCTGCTATGACAAGTTATGCTCGTTATGGTAAAAATTCTTCATTTACAAACTCACTAACTAAAGAAGAATTAGACTCTACAAACTCAACAGAATTGCTTGAAATAATACATAATCTAACTAAAAATGATCATAGAGTTTTATATTATGGTCCTGATAATATTTCGGATGTTAAACAGTTATTACTTAATATTCATAATACTTCTGATCTAATTGCTATAGAAGCAAAAGACTTAAATGTGGAAAATGCAATGAATTCTAACCAAGTATATGTTCTTGATTATGATATGAAACAAGCTGAAGTTATAATGTACACAAAAGGATCTGAATTAAATAATGATGAATATTCTATTATCAAATTTCATAATGAATATTTTGGTGGTGGAATGAGCTCTATTATATTTCAAGAGATGCGAGAATCTAAAGCATTAGCTTATTCAGTATACAGTACATATACAATACCTAAAAGATTAAATGATTCTCATTATGGATTTTCATATATTGGAACTCAGGCTGATAAACTTGGTGATGCAATGCAAGGGATGCTAGAACTTTTGACTCAAATGCCTGAGGCAAATTCTAATATGGAAACTGCTAGAGAAGGAATTTTACAAAAGATTAGAACTGAGAGAATAACTAAAACAAAAATCTTAGATTATTATGAGGCAACTAGAAAAATTAATATTGATTATGATCAACGAAGTGATTTGTATAATGATGTTTCAAGCTTTACTATTGAAGATTTAACCAATTTTCATAATACTCATGTAAAAAGTGATAGTTATACTTATATGGTATTAGGAAGCTCTAAGGAAATTGATTTAAAATTATTAGAGACATATGGTAATGTCACTATACTTACATTAGAAGACGTATTTGGTTACTAAATTTTTTATAAACATTTAATGAAAGTAAAATATAAGATGTTGGAGAAAACTTCAAAAATTATATATACAAAAACAGATGAGGCTCCAATGTTAGCAACTTATTCCTTATTGCCAATTGTGACATCTTTTGTTGCAAAAGCACAAATAGAAATTGAAACTAAAGATATTTCTTTAGCTGCAAGGGTTTTAGCTATTTTCCCAGATTATTTAGAGGAGGATCAGAAAGTAAATGATGCTCTTGCTGAGTTAGGAGAGCTTATTAAAACCCCTGAAGCAAATATTATAAAACTACCTAATATTTCAGCTTCTGTTCCTCAACTTATTGCAACTATTGAGGAGTTGCAATCTAAAGGATTTAAAATTCCATCTTATACAGATACTCCTAAGACTGATAAGGAAAAGCATAATATGGCAAGGTATAATAAGATTAAAGGCTCTGCAGTAAATCCTGTCTTAAGGGAAGGAAATTCTGATAGAAGAGCTCCAAAATCAGTAAAGAATTTTGCAAAAGTTAATCCTCATTTTATGGGGTCTTGGGCATCTGATTCTAGAACTCACGTGGCTACTATGGAGAGTGGTGATTTCCATCATAATGAAAAATCTGCATGTATTAAGAAGGTTACTGATGTGAAGATTCAGCATTTTGCAATTGATGGAGTTGTAACTACTTTAAAATCAAGTACTCCTTTATTAGACAACGAAATTATTGATGCGTCTTTAATGAGTAAAAAAGCATTGTTAGCTTTCTTAAAAAGAGAAATTAAAGAAGCAAAAGATACAGGTATATTACTTTCTTTTCATATGAAAGCCACTATGATGAAGGTTTCTGATCCTATCATTTTTGGACATGCGGTAAGTATATTCTTCACTGATTTGATAGAAAAACATAAAAACACTTTTAATAATCTAGGTGTAGATTTTAGAAATGGTTTTGGTGATTTGATTGATAAAATTAATAAGTTACCTGATAACAAGAAATCTGAAATTCAATCAGATATTAAAATATCTTTTAAAAACAATGCGAACTTAGCAATGGTTGATTCTGATAAAGGTATCACAAATTTACATGTGCCTTCTGATGTCATTATTGATGCATCTATGCCTGCAATGATTAGAACTTCTGGTAAGATGTGGAATAGAGAGAATAAAACTGAAGATACCAAAGCAATAATTCCTGATAGTTCGTATGCAAGTATTTATTCAGCAACTATAGATTTTTGTAAAGATCATGGTGCATTTGATCCTACCTCTATGGGTACTGTTGCGAATGTAGGGCTTATGGCACAAAAGGCTGAAGAGTATGGATCTCATGATAAAACATTTGAAATTGAATCTAATGGTAGTGTTAAAGTAATTGATCATGAAGGTAATATTCTAATTGAACATGTTGTTGAGAAAGGTGATATCTGGCGTATGTGTCAAACAAAAAATGACCCAATTAGAGATTGGGTAAAATTAGCAGTTAGCAGAGCCAAAGCTACTAATTGGCCCACAATCTTCTGGTTAAATAAAGATAGAGCTCATGATGCTGAATTAATAAAAAAAGTACATGATTATTTGAAAGATTATGATACTACTAGATTAGACATTCAGATTTTATCTCCTTATGAAGCAACTCTTTTTACTTTAAATAGAGTAAGAAAAGGAGAGAATACTATTTCAGTTACTGGAAATGTATTAAGAGATTATCTTACTGATTTATTTCCAATTCTAGAGTTAGGAACCTCAGCGAAAATGTTATCGATAGTTCCACTTATGCATGGTGGCGGGTTATTTGAAACTGGTGCTGGAGGGTCTGCGCCAAAACATATTCAACAATTTATTAAGGAAGGTC
>JABGXK010000069.1 GCA_018675825.1 Flavobacteriales bacterium
CTTATTTTTATCTGGAGTTAGGCCCGCAATTAACGTTGGGATTTCTGTGTCTCGTGTTGGGGGTTCAGCACAAATTAAATCTATGAAAAAAATATCAGGAACTCTAAAGCTTGATCAAGCCCAATATAGGGAGCTTGAGGCTTTTGCTAAATTTGGATCTGATCTAGATGCAGCAACAAATGCAGTTATTGAAAAGGGAAAACGTAATGTTGAAATTTTAAAACAAGGACAATATTCTCCTTTAAGAGTTGAAGAACAGGCAGCTATAATTTATTGTGGTACTAATGGATTATTAATGGATATTCCTGTTAATAGAATTAAAGAATTTGAAGTTGAATATATATCTTTTCTTCATCAAAAATATCAAAATATTCTAGATGATTTAGCATCTGGAAAATTAGATGAAAAAATAACTTCGACACTTGAAAAAGTAGTTAGAGAGCTATCTCCAAAATATTCTCAAGAGTAAGGTGATATGGCTAATTTAAAAGAAATAAGAAATAGAATAACTTCTGTTGGCTCAACCATGCAGATAACATCTGCTATGAAAATGGTTTCTGCTGCAAAATTAAAACGGGCACAAGATGCTATAATCCAAATGAGGCCTTATGCAAATAAACTTACAGAATTATTAGTAAACCTTTCTTCAAGTTTAGACGCCTCTGAAGGTGGAGGTTTTTCTTCTTCAAGAGATATAAATTCTGTTTTAATTGTAACTATTACTTCTAATAGAGGGCTTTGCGGGGGATTTAATGCTAATGTTATAAAATCAGCCGTTTCATTATCAAACAACACCTACAAAGGGAAAAATATTGATATTATCTCAATTGGTAAAAAATCTTCTAAATTTTTTAGAAAAAGTGATCTTAATCTTATCAGTTCACACGATGATGTTTTTTTAGACTTGTCATATAAAAACATTTCGTCAATAGCAGAATCTATTATGAATCACTATCTTGAAGGTAAATATGATAAGGTTGTTTTAGTTTACAATCAATTTAAGAATGCGGCAACTCAAAAAATAATGAATGAAAGTTATCTTCCAGTTGAAGCTCCAAGCGAGCAAGATATTAAGGTTGGGGATTATATCTTTGAGCCTCAAAAGAAAGAAATAGTTGAAGAGCTAATACCCAAGTCATTAAAAACACAGCTGTATAAAGCTCTTCTTGATTCGCATGCTTCTGAACATGGAGCAAGAATGACGGCAATGCATAAGGCTACTGACAATGCTTCAGAACTTAAAAAAGAACTTACACTATCTTACAATAAAGCTCGTCAAGCAGCTATTACTGCTGAGATTTTAGAGATTGTAGGTGGAGCAGAAGCTCTTAATGGATAAGAGTTTTACTTTTCTTTAAGATAATATTTTTTTAAATAAGTAATGTAATCTATTATATTTGTAGAAAATCATCTTCAATATGGATTATAAAAATATTCTTCAAAAATGTATTAATAAGATTTGTTATATAACAATCAATAGACCTAAATATTTAAATGCCCTTAATAATCTAACAATAAAAGAGCTTAGTCATGCCTTATATTCTACATCTAAAAATAAAACTATTAGATGTGTTGTGATTACGGGGGCAGAAAACAAAGCATTTGTTGCAGGTGCTGACATAAAAGAATTTTCTTCTTTTAATAAAACTCAAGGGTCTCAATTATCAAAAGATGGACATGAAAAATTATTTAATATAATAGAGAATCTAGCTATCCCATGTATTGCTGCAATTAATGGATTTGCTCTAGGAGGAGGTTTAGAGTTAGCTATGGCATGCCACATAAGAGTTGCTTCTATTAATGCTAAACTCGGTTTGCCTGAAGTTTCTCTAGGCATTATCCCTGGATACGGCGGCACTCAAAGACTTCCAAATCTAGTTGGTAAAGGAATCGCTATGGAAATGATAATGACAGCTAAAATGATTAGCGCAGAAGAAGCTAATAAAATTGGCCTTGTTAATCATGTCTGCAAGCAAGAAGATTTATTAAATATATGTACAAGTATTGCAGAAAAAATAAAAAGAAATTCCTCCTCGGCTATTAGTTCGGCAATAAAATCAATTAATTCTTGTTATAAAACTGGTGTTAATGGTTACGATGTAGAAATTGAATTATTTGGAAAGTGTTTTGAGACTAATGATTTTACTGAAGGGACTAATGCTTTTATCGAAAAAAGAAAACCAAACTTTAATTGAATC
>JABGXK010000070.1 GCA_018675825.1 Flavobacteriales bacterium
ATAATTCTTCATGGCACGGCCATAAAGCATCATTTGATAGAGCCGCTATTTTAACTTTAGTAAAATTAAATAGGGAGGTGGAAAAGGGAATTACTCCTTATGAAACAAAACTTGAATTCATGTCTTTATTAGAACCTTGGCAGATTAAAGAGGCTAATAACTATTTTAATTAAGTAGCTAGAAAAGTACCTTTAGCCCCTCCACTCCCTAGCCTAACTATAGAGGTATGGCAGATTAAAGAGGCTAATAATAACTTAAAGTAACCTTTGATGTTTCCATTGCACTATTTAGTTGTAGATGGAAGAATGTAATAAACAATGTAAGAAAGAAAAGCTGTTATTGAGAAACTAAAAGCCGTACTGTAAATGAATATTGCTTTAAAAAAAATTAATGACAACACTTATAAAAAATCAAATCATTAAATACAGTGCTAATTACAGCCACTGTAATCATAATTTTTGTTTTTTAAATCTTAACTTAGATTCAAAGAAAACAAGATATACGCCAACTATTCGTATTATCAAAAATATCTTGCAAAGAGGGAAGCCCACATCAATGTCAAGCTTTCTCCAGGAATCACTCTCTTCAATACAGAAGGATAAAGAATTTACAACCCCAATCGCATTAATTAGTAAAGAACCACCGATTTGGATAAGAACAATTAAGGGCGATAATGAAAGAAACTATTTTCCAGCAAAAACATTTTTTGACAATATACCAAAGTACTTTCCAGAACACCCCTATATACAACAGCTAATATGTCCTGAAGTACTAATTAACGATATTACGCAATTAAAAGTTGATACATTTATCGGTGAAATTGTAGATTTTTATCTTCCGCAAGCATTTTTAGTAATAGAAATTGATGGAGGTCAACATGCTAAGCAAGTTTCTAAAGATAAAGAAAGAGATACTTTTTTAAAGAAACAAGGGATAACAACTTTTCGCATAAAAACAAATGATTTAAATAGTGAAAATGATGAATTTAAAATAGTTGTAAAAAAGATAAAAAAAAGACTAGAGCAAGCAATTAATGGAATAGATGGAAAAGAAGGTTATGTCTCATGGTCTCTTAATAGGGAAAGAGACGGCGGAATAAATTTATCTATTGCCGACTATAAAAAATCCTATTATTCAAAAAAGGATTATTACCAAAACAATTTCTGTAAAGCTACTGCAATCATTCGCTTTCAGTTACTTATTTTAGATTTATTGGAGAACAAAACATTAACCTTCAAAAGAGATTGGTTTTTTGAGATAAGTGAAAATGACATATCTGATTTTGCCAAATTAGCAATTGAGGATCTTTTTGTATGGCTAGAGCAAATTCTAAGTCTACAGAAGATAGCCTTTACAAGGCCTAAATATTCAATTGAAAGCATCAACAATATTGAAGATTTTTCGACAAATAAAAATACTATTAAAATTGATTTTAGTTTACTAAAACGATATACAGACGAAGTAGCTGATCATCCCTCAATAATTTTTGTCAGAAATGACTATATTGATGAATATAGAACAAATGTAGAAGAAGATACAAGTAAAAAACCTCGCTTTGAAATTAAACCACTTGATCATTTTTCTATGGCTACTCATAGTCTTGAAGATATTAAGTATAAAATTCAAACAAAAAAAAATAGTAAAGATATTCAAACATTAGAAAACTTAGCCTGGGATTTATTCTTACAACATAATCTGAATGCATCAAAAAAAGAGAATGGATTTAGACCTGGACAGATAGGCATCATTAAGAATGCACTTGAAAGAAAAGATACCCTTGGACTGCTTCCTACAGGCTCAGGTAAGTCAATTTGTTATCAATTAGTTGCTTTCCTTCAACCCGCCATTAGTTTTGTTGTGCCCCCAATCAAAGCCCTTATGTATGATCAAAAAATTGAATTAAATAACGCTTTTATAACTCGGGTAGAGACCATAAATTCTGATGATTCTCCTTCAGCAAAAAGAAGAAAAGTTCATGATTTTAGCCAAGGTAAATTTTTCTTTATTTTTATCTCACCCGAGCGCTTCCAAATTCAACAATTTAGAGAAAGCTTTTCTGCTCTAAATATTGAAAAGGAAATAGCATACGCAGTTGTGGATGAAGTTCATTGTTTGTCAGAGTGGGGGCATGAATTTAGATTGTCCTACTTAAGCTTAGCTAGAACCATTCGTAATTTAACAAAAAATGTCACTTTCATAGGCTTAACAGCTACAGCATCAACAAAAGTTATAAAAGATATTCAAGTGGAATTTGATCTTATTGAGGATGACATTAAGACTCCGGGTAATTTTACTCGAGAGGAATTGAATTTTATTGTTAAAGATGATGAGCATGGTAAGGAGAAAGATTTAATTAAATTATTAAAAAATTTACAAAGTGAAATTGGCACTATTGAATTAAAAGGAAATAACACAAAAGCGGGAATTATTTTTACACGAACTGTAAATGGACCAAAAGGTTGCTTCCATTTAAAAAATTTACTGACTGAAGAGCTTAATGATAAGAATATAAGGTTTTTTTCAGGAACTAGACCCAAAGAAGATATAAATAAGGAAGAATTTTCTAATTATAAAAAAGAAACCCTAGAAAAATTTAAGAGCAATGAATGTTCTTTAATAGTAGCTACAAATGCTTTTGGCATGGGGGTAAATAAGGGCAACGTGTACTATACAATACATTACGGTATTCCTGGTTCAATGGAAGCTTTATATCAGGAGGGGGGGAGAGCCGGGCGTGATAAAACCTTATTTTCTGACAAACCAGCCAATTGTTATACTTTTATAAGTAAGAATAGATCAAAAAATAATAATTTATGGGGTGATGAGGTATCAATTAAAGATTTTAAGGAAAAAGAGGTCGATGGAGATCTAGGGACAAATTTATTTTTTTTAAGACAAAACTTAACCCCACCAAATGAAGAGGCCAAAAAAATAAGAAAGGTTTTTGATGCAATAATTAACTCTGGTTTAAAAGTTATGAAAATTCGTGGAGACGAATTTGGTTTCTCAAAAAAAGAAGAAACAGAAAACATACTGTATAAACTTAAGCAACTTGGCGTTATTGATGACTGGACCATTGAAGAATGGGTTGGAAAAAATGGTGGGCTTTTTAATGTAACAATTATTGATACTTCTGTTAAAAGCATTGAGAAAGGTTTATTTAGTACCATACAAAAATATGATTACAACTTTAATATGGACAACATATCTAAAGATGTGTCTTATAAAACTTATAAGGATATCCTTGCCTTGAATATTGATACCATTGATAAATATATTTATATTCTCTTAGAGTGGTCCTATAAAACTTTTGTTTACGCAAGAAAACAGTCACTTAAAACTGTCTATGAGAATTGTGTAAAGTTAGCTGATAAAGAGATTACATCTAAAGCATTTAAAGATTCCTTAGAATCATATTTTAAGTTTAATTCCACAAGCCACATATATCAAAAAATCCTGGATGGTGAAATAAACCTTGTATCCTGTTTCGTTATTTTTTACCAACAAAATAAAATTTTAACTCAGAAGACCCTAGAATCTAGGCGAGATAATTTGAGTCGTTATTTGGAGAGCACTAATGATAATGTTGGATTAAATCTAATTAGTGGTCTTTTAAGATTATTGCTTGATGAATTTAAAAATGCTGATGGCAGAATAAGATTAGAAAATGCTTTAAAAAAAATATTTAGTGAAAATACAAACGATCAAGAAATTATTTTAGAGCAGATCATGAACATAGGTGCTAATTGCGATGATCATAATCGAAGTTTTTTAGCCGAAATAATGTACACTTGTAGTGATGGAAA
>JABGXK010000071.1 GCA_018675825.1 Flavobacteriales bacterium
CAAATAGAAAGGATTATAGTAATCTGTAAGATATATCACTACTGCAGATATAGCAATTACTGGAATGGTAAAAAGTAAGATTATGGTCGCTATAAATATATTTAATATATTTTTAATCATCTTCTAATAAAATGCTTAAATTAGTGTTACTCATTACGTAATTTTTTATAGTTAACAAATCATCCAATTGCTTTGTGTTTTTTATTCCTACAATTGGACATGTGTTTTTAAAATATAATTTAGAATATATCACAGCTAAGGCCGAACAACTTAACCCAAGTTTAGTAGAAAGGCCTAAAAGTTTACTTACTTTCTTTTTGTTGTCATTAAACTTTTGTCCATGAAAATGCCTATAGTCACTTTGATTACGGCGGTCATTGGTTTTAAAATCATTAGTTTTATATTTACCAGAGAGCAAGCCTTGAGCAAGTACTCCATAAGGCATGAATCTTATATTATTTTTTAAATAGTTATTTATATACATATTATTCTCATGACATACATAACTAAATTCTAATGAAAAAGAATTTATGTTATATCGATTATAAATTACGTCTTCTAAATTGATTAGGTTAGATACACCGTACTTTAAAATTTTACCATCTCTTCTTAATTCCTCTAACTTGCAAAAAATAATATTCAAATCTGTTTTTTTATCCCAACTATGCAATAAATATAAATCTATATAATCAGTATTTAGACGTTTTAACGATTGATCAATAGCACTTGACATCCATTCTATACTGTTATCAACGCATCTAGTTCCAGAATTGTCAATTCTTACACCAAATTTTGTATTAATTCGAACTTTCTCTCTATTATAACTTTTAATTATCTTACCTAGCCTAGTTTCCGACATTCCCAAACCATAGCAGTCTGCAGTATCAAATTCATTTATACCTTCACTAATGGATTTTTCTATAGCCTGTTCAACTTTTTTAATATCGTAATCACCCCATTGATAGCCGCCTAGTTGCTCGCAACCATATATAAATTCAGCATCATCCATATTAATTAGATTTTATCTTGATTGCATATAGCCTCAACGTTTTTTGCGTACGTGCTATACAAAAAGTTTTCTGAATATTTTTCTTTATACAAATTTATAGCATTAAGTTTATATTCATTATTCAAGCTTATATCATATGAAAGTTTTAAAATATTATTTCTTAATTCACTCAAATTTTGTCTTTTATAAGTTAACCCTATTTTCTTTTTATTTATTAATATATTTAATTCACCATTGGCTGATGAAATAACCGGTAATCCATTTGAAATATAATCAAAGAATTTATTTGGCATTGCATTATCAATACTATCCCAAGGTAGTAAACCTGCATTGGAATTATTTAAAATAAATTTAACATCATTATTTTTTAACCAGCCTGTAAAGATCACATTATTCAATTTATCATAAACAGATTTTAAGTATTTTAACTTGGGCCCGGCTCCTGCCAGTATAAAAACAATATCTGGTTCACTTTTTTCAATTTTTGCTGCTACTTCTAAAATCAAATCTAAATCATACGTAAATCCAAATGTACCAACATATGTAAATATTTTTTTGCTTTTTAAATGTATATTTTTAATTTTAGGATTTAAATCATCAGCATTAAATACATTTTCATTGTAACTAGATTTTGAATAGCCAATTGGTACTACAAGATCATTTTTACTCTTTTGTCTCTTTGCATTATGTAACCCCCAATTAAGAACACCAATAGACATTGCGCATAATGCGGTAGATTTTTTCAAGACATATTTTGTCATTAAAAAATCTTTATTTAAAATAATTCTCACTAAGCCTCTTAAATAAGTAGGCATTGCATTAATAATAGTATCTGGCCACAAATCTCTTATATCTAATATAATTGGAATATTTTTTATATTCGCATATTTAACAACTCTATATGCTACATCAATTAATGGAAATGCGCATACAATAATATCTGGTTCCTGCATTAATTTAATTGCAGTATTTAGTTTTCTGGAATAATTCTTATAGAATAAGTATCTACATAATGAAATATTAGATTTAAAACCATTACCAGCATGAATTAA
>JABGXK010000072.1 GCA_018675825.1 Flavobacteriales bacterium
AAACTGGTGCTGGAGGGTCTGCGCCAAAACATATTCAACAATTTATTAAGGAAGGTCATTTAAGATGGGACTCTTTAGGTGAGTTTATGGCAATTGTAGTTTCATTAGAGTATTTAGCTGATGTAAATAGCAATTCAAAGGCTAAAATATTGGCGAATACTTTAGATATAGCAATAGAGAATTTATTAAAGAATGGAAAATCTCCAAAACGTAAAGTTGGGGATCTGGATAATAGAGGTTCTCATTTTTATTTAGCAATGTATTGGTCAGAGGCACTAGTAAATCAAAATGAAGATCCAGAGTTAAAGGCTGTTTTTGAAAATGTATCTTTAGCTATTAAAGAAAAAGAGAATATAATTCTTCATGAATTAAATAATACTCAAGGAACCCCAAAGAATATTAATGGTTATTACTATCCAAATACTGATGTTACTTGTGCTTACATGCGACCTAGTGATACATTTAATGATATTATAGATAATTTATAATTTTTAAATATCATTTAAATTATTATTTGCTAGTAAGTATTAATTAAAAAAATTATCATTAAAATTAATTAAGTAGAGTTTTTTTGTTGCTCTTGTACAAGCAGTGTATAACCATCTAAGATAGTTTTTATCTAGCATCTCTTCTTTAAAATATCCTAAGTCAATAAAAACTTCTTCCCACTGACCTCCTTGAGATTTATGACAAGTAATTGAGTATGCAAATTTAATTTGAAGTGCATTAAAATACTTATTCTCTTTAATTTTTTTATTAATCTCTTTTTGTCCTTTATAATCTAGTCCAATTTCTTTATATAGTTTTTGATACTGCAGATAAGATAATGAAGGTGTTTCTGTTTCAATAGTATCTAAAAGTAAAAATGTTTCTAGTTCTTTTTCTTTAGGATAGTCTAATAATTTAACGCTTGCTTTAGCAAATCTAAATCCATAACGTTCAATAATTTCATTTATCTTAGTTACCTCTACAATATCACCATTTGCTAAAAAGCCAGCTTGACTATCTTCATCTAGCCAAAAGTAATTATTCCTAACTATCATCAATATATCTCCAGCTGAAATTGAATCTTCTTGCCATCTAATCTCACTTCTAATTCTGGAGTTATATTGATTAGCTCTTTTATTTGATCTGCAAATCACAGCTGTATTCTCTACGCCAGATCGACTATATGAGCTTTCAATATAATCTTGGAGTTCTTCACCAGAATTTATTCTGATAACTTCGTTGTTAGTAATAAATTTTGGAAAAATATAATTTTCTTCTAAAATTTGATTTCTAATATTAGTTACATTTTCTAATATTAATGAATTTTTCTTTTGTCTAACTACAGTTTTTAATTCTCTACATATTGTATGCTTATTATAATTTAGCTCTATTCTCTTCTCATTTAGTGCTGGACTAATTTCTAAATGTATTGGAGGTAGTTGAGCTGTATCTCCAATTAAAATCAATTTACAATCAATTCCTTCATAGATGTATTCTATAAGATCTTTAAGTAGTGATCTATTTCCTAGACTATCTTTTGAATCTTCTGGAATCATTGATGCCTCATCAACAATAAAAATTGTATTTGTATGAGTATTTTCTTTTAAAGTAATATATGTATTTCCAGTTTTTGTAGTTCTAATCCAGTAAATTTTTTTATGAATTGTTGATGATTTTTTTTTAGAATATTTTGAAAGAACCTTAGCTGCCCTTCCTGTTGGAGCTAATAAGACAGAACGTTTTCCTATACTAGGTAACGATTTCACTAATGAAGAAATTAATGTAGTTTTTCCAGTACCAGCATAACCTTTAAGAATAAAGATATTTTTATTTCCTAAAGTTAAGACATATTCATTAATGTCAGTAAATAAATTAGATTGCTCTGTTGTCGGGGTGTGAGGAAAATGAAAGTTTAGTTTTTCTAGTAAAATAGTTTTTTTCAAGATTTATATTATATTAACTTCTGGTAAAATTTTAATTTTGAATTTACTCAAAATAGATTTCTGAATTTTTCTAGATAATTTAAGAATATGCTCTCCTTTTGCTCCACCATAATTTACTAATACAAGGGCTTGTTTCTTATATACTCCAACATTACCCTCTTTGAATCCTTTCCATCCAGCTTTTTCTATTAACCAACCAGCAGCAATTTTAGTATGTTTTTCTGAGTGTTGGTACCCAATTATATTTGGAAATTTTATTTTAAGTTCTTCGAATTTTTTTGTACTTATAACTGGGTTTTTAAAGAAACTCCCGCTGTTTCCCAAATACTTTGGGTCAGGAAGTTTTCTTGATCTAATATTTATTACTGCTTCACATATTGTTTGGCAAGAAGCATCTTTTTTGAGTGATTCAAGTTCAGAAGAGATAGCTCCATATGAGATGTTATTAAGGTTATGTTTACTTAATTTAAAGATAACTTTTGTGATAATTACTTTATCTTTTAATTTTGATTTGAATATTGAATTTCTGTAGCTAAAGTTACATTGTTTATCCGTTAGATTTTTTTCTAATCTGCTCTTTATATCTATAAAATAAACTTTTGAAATAGTATCCTTAACTTCAACACCATATGCTCCTATATTTTGCATCGGAGATGCTCCTACTAATCCTGGAATCAGAGCAAGATTTTCAATTCCAGACAAATTTTTAGATACGCTCCATAGTACAAACTCATGCCAATTCACACCACTGCCCACTTCTACTGAAACATTGTCTCTGTCTTCAGAGATTATCTTTATCCCTTCAATACTATTTTTTAATACTATACCATCAAAATTTTTAGTTATAAGTATATTGGAGCCTCCTCCTAAAATAAAAATTTGTTCATTTTTTATAATATTGTTTGCTAGTATCTCTTTTAATGATTGAATGTCTTTAAACTCATAAAACAGTTTAGTAGTTGCAGAAATACCGAAAGTATTAAGTAAATTTAGCGGATGGTTAGTTGAAATTAATTTTGTCATAATTCATTTATACTTATTTCCATTAATTTATTTTTAATACATTTTATAATACGAGAATGAAATTCTTTAATAATTTCATAATCATGAGTAGCAATTACAATAGTTGTTCCTTGTTCATGAATATCCTTCAATAGTTTAACAATTTTTATCGACTTATTAGGGTCAAGATTTCCAGTAGGTTCATCTGCAAGTATAACATCTGGTCTGTTTAATAATGCACGTGCAATGGCAGCTCTTTGTTGTTCTCCTCCTGAAAGTTCATAAGGCATTTTATTGTTAAATCCCTCTAAGTGTACACTTTCTAGAACTTCATTGATTCTTTTTGTTATTGCTTTTTTGTCTTTCCATCCTGTGGACTTTAGAACAAAGTCAAGATTTTCATTAACTGTTCTATCAGAGAGTAATTGGAAATCTTGGAATACAATCCCTATTTTTCTTCTAAGTATTGGAATTTCATTGCTTTGAATTTTGTTAAGATCATATCCTGCTACTGAAATATTTCCTGCAGACACCTTGATTTCTGCATATAAAGATTTCACTAAACTACTTTTTCCACTACCTGTTTCTCCAATGAGATATACAAAATCACCACTTTTTATCTTAAGATTTATATTATTAAATATTTGATGTTGATTTTGGTGTATATTAACACCTTCGAGTGATATTATTTGATCATTCATTTTGTTGGAATATATTTATGGATTTTACCAAAAGGTAGTGTCTCTATTATATTAATTATTTCTTTTGAGTATTCTTGAAGATTATTTTTTTTAAGACCTAATTCTTTTTGACTTACTCTGAAGTATGCTCGTAATGTCATTTTTTCATCTCTAATTTGGATAAAGTCAGGTATAATAGTTGTGCCCTTTATTTTTAGAATATAAAACATACTTGCAAATTAAGAAAATATATTATTTATTTAACTTAAAATCTTGTTTTAAATTGTTCAAAACCTTTGTTGAAAACTTAAAGATCTATATAAATAGACAACATGCTTATTATCTAATTTTATTATCATATATGAAGATCTTAAAAAAACAGTTTTTTACTTTAATTAGTGTTGTCTTTTGTTTTGTTTTTTCACATGCTCAAAATAATAATATTGATCTTGCTATTGAGCTTTTTCAACAGAAACAGTATACAATATCTCAATCACTTTTTCAACAGATAGATTCTGATCAAGCATTATTATATAATGCAAGGTGCTCAAAATTATTATTAGCTGATGATGCTAAAGATTTATTTAAAAGATTTATTAATGACTTTCCATTTTCAAGTTTATATATTGAGGCTAATTTAGATCTTGCTGATATTTATTATAATGAAGAGGATTATTCTTCAGCAATAAATTATTTTAATATTGGAGTGAGCCAATTAAATTCTTCTCAAATATTTAAATTAGCATATTCTCATTTTCAAATCGATTCTTTAGAAACAGCAAAGCATTTTTTCTCAAAACTATTATTAGATGAATCTGAGTACCAATCAGCATCGAAATATTATTTTGCTCATATAGCATATAAATCTAAACATTATCAAAATTCACTAAAATGGTTCAAGCAGCTTGAGAATGATCCTAAGTTTAAAGCAATTGTTCCTTATTACATATCTCAGATATACTATTTCCTTGAAGAATATCAGCAACTTGTACTTTATATTGATCCAGTCCTTGATAATGTTATTGATTCAAGAAGATCTGAGGTTAGTAGATTGGTAGGTGAGTCTTATTATAGACTAAAAGATTATTATAATGCAATTAAATATTTGGAAATATATCAATCTTCTTCTGATATTCTTAGTGAAGATGATTATTATATGATTGCTTTTTCATATTATCAAATTTCAGATTATTCTAATGCTATTAAATTCTTTAATGAGATTAGTTTATCAGATAATATTTTGAGTCAATTAACCTCTTATTATTTAGGTGCTAGTTATTTGCGTCTTAATAAAAATAATTATGCTTTACAGGCTTTTAAAAATGCTTCTAGCTTAGAATTTAACTCTTTTATACAAGAGGAAGCTTTTTTTAATTATGCTAAACTTGCTTTTGAATTGGATCTTCCTTTTGAGAATGTTTTTTTGATTTTTCAAGAGTTTAATAATAAATTTGATTCTAAAGAAAAAGAAGAACATATTAGCTCTTTAATGGTCTTTACTCTTAAAGGGAATAGTAATTACATAGATGCGTATAATTCTCTAAAAAAAGAAAAAAATCTATCTTTATATGATAAAGAGGTGCTGCAAGAGTTAGCTTTTTTCTTAGGTGTCAAGGAGTACAATAATAAAAGTTTTAATAATGCAATTTCTTTTTTTAAAGAATCTAATTCTTATCTAGTTAATATTAATATTTTAGAGGCAAGTAGTTTTTGGTTAGCTGAATCATATTATCAATTAGGAGAATTCTCTTTGGCTAAAGAAATATATCTTAGTTCAACATTAGTTTCTAGTGATTTTTTAAATCATTTAAGTAAGTATAATCTTGGCTATACATATTTTAAATTAGAGGAATTTCAAAAATCAGCTACTATTTTAAGAAGCTTTTTAAAGTTAACATCTGATTCTATGCTTTTAAATGACGCATTACTTAGAATTGCAGATGATTTCTATATGATAAAAGAATTTACTCTTTCTGAACAGTTCTATAATAAGTCTATAAAACTAAATTTATTTGATTTAGATTATTCATTATATCAAAGATCTAGATGTCTTGGTTTAGTAAATAATAAAACTGAAAAACTAAAAATACTTGAACGTATTATTAGTGATTATACTAGTTCCATATATTTTGACAATGCATTATTTGATATGGCTAATTATTATAAAAATAATAATTTAAATTCTAAAGCTTTAATTTATTATGATAGCGTATTAGTTTCATCTAAAGATATTAAACTTCAAGCTAGATCCTATTTAAGTAAGGCCATGATTCATTATAATAATGATGACATTAATAAGTCTATTAATGATTATAAGTTCGTCATAAATGTTTTTCAAAAAGGCCCATATTTTAAAGAGGCTTTGATGGGGCTACAATCAATCTATATAGGAATTGCTCAAGTAGATAAGTATATAGCTTTTGTTAATGCTTTGCCAGAGTATAGTATTAGTGAATCTGAACAAGATTCATTATCATATAATGCGGCATTTATTAAATTCTCAGAACAAGATTATCAAACATCTGATGATGCATTTAAAAAGTATATTAATCATTTTTCTAATGGTATCTTCATAGAAGATGCTTACTATTATCTAGCCTTATCCAGTAGTAATTTAGGAGATTCTCTACAAACTAATGAGTGTTTTCAATATATTGTAGATAATAATTTAAATCTATATTTTGAGACAGCATTAATATACCTATCAAGAAGTTTCTATGCTAAAAAAGATTATTCGTCTTCAAATATTTATTATACAGCTCTAGATTCAATGGCATCTAATAATAGTTTAAAAAGAGAAGCTGCTATAAGATTAATGTATGGTTATGAGAACTCAGATCTTTCAAAGGCTGTTGAGTATGCTAATAAAGTCTTGCTAATGGATAAAATTGATAATTGGATTCTTTCAAAAGCAAAAATCCTAGTATCAAGATCAGATTTTTCGAATGGTAATTATGTAAAAGCTCGTAAAATATATCACCAGGTTATAGAAATTGATAATAATAGCGATGGTGCTGAAGCTATGTACATGCTAATATATCTAGCTTATCTAGATGATAGTCTAGAAATAGCTGAGCAAATGATTTTTGAAATGTCTGATAGCTTTTCTGATGATTATTTTATTGCTAAAGCTTTTATTTTATTATCTGATATTTATTTTGAAAAGGGTAATGCTTTTCAAGCTAAAGCCACTTTAGAAAGTATTATTGATAATTATAATGGTAAGGAATTAAAATTGATAGCTCAGAAGAAAAGAGAAAAAATACTTGAATCTGAAATTATTGAAGATAATAATATCATTATAGAGAGTAGTTATATTGATATTTTTGAGGATGAATTAGATTATGAACTATTATTAGAAACAGAAAATGACACAATTAATTAAGATGAGAAAAATTTTAGTTCTTTTACTTTTTTTATTTCCAACATTTCTTGTTTTCTCACAGGATTTAAAGACTACAGAGATTAAAGTTGTTGAGAGAATTAAGGTTGCTGTCCCTGATGCGGTTAAGTTAAACACTAAAGCAAGCTTTTCAGATACTACGAAGGAGGAAAAGAATCAGGAATACTTATTTTTTGACAAGGTGTTTTATTCTAATTTTATTACTCGCCAATTGGTTCCAGCTAGAATCAAGAATAGTAGTAAAATTGATGTTAATTCTACGAGTATTAAACTTTTATTAGGTAATTATTCATTTAGATCTGCAAAAGTTTCATATAATAGTAAATATAAAAAATCTTTTTCTTACGGATTGAGCTTAGCTACTGATAAAACGAAATATAAGACTGAAGAAAAGTTTAGTGTTAGAAATAATAACCAAATGTTGTATTTTTTCACAAAGAGTATTCTCTCAAAAAATATCATATCATCTTCATTTAGGTATGAAAATTTTGTTGCTCAACATGATTATAGTAATACCATTCATAATGATAATGAAAATCAGTTTTCGTATTCAGAAATATTATGTTCAATTAACTCTAGAAACTTTGAAGGTAATAGGTTGGTTCATAAAACCTCATTTTTTTTTACTGATCTTAATTCATCAACAGAGAATCATTTTAGTTTAAATTCTGAGATTAGTAATTTTGATTTATATAGGCCATTAAATTTATTAGTTACTTATAATAATTATACTAATTATACTAATAGAGCAACATCTTTTGGAAGGAATAAAACTGACATTAAGATAATTGATATTAATCCTTCTTTAATTATTAATAAAAGTGGATTTGATATAGATCTTGGTTTTAATCTAGGATTCGAAAATAATGGATCTGCTAATATTATTGGTGTTTTTCCTTTAATTAAAGTTAATAAAGAATTAGTTGATGATATTTTAAATGTCTCATTTGGAATTGATTGGAGTGATTATAGAAATACTATTTCGTCTTTGTCAAGAGAAAATCCTTATATCCATTCTTTTGGACTAAATAGTGGAAGTGTTAATGATTCTATTAATTATTCTCATTTATTAGAAACTACTGATTTATATGAAACATTTTTTACTCTTAAAAATAAATTATCTCATAATGATTTTCTTGATTTAAATATGTCCTACGGAAGGATTCTAAATCTTCATTATTTTGATCTACAATTTATTAATGATTATAATAGATTTAGTGTTGATTATATTGATGTTTGGCAACTTCGATTCAACGGAAAGTATCAAAAGAAGTTTAATAATTTATTAGCATTAAATTTTAATGTCAATTATGTTAATTGGTTCGATGAGATTGTTCCGCAAAAGGCTAAGCTTACAAGTAATTTAGAATTACCTTTTACTTTACGAAATAAGATTATAATTATTCCTTCGTTAAATTATATTGGCAAGCGACAAGCCAACCAAATGTCTATCAATTTAATCTATCCGCCTGAATTTGATCTTATTGAGCTTGATGAGCAGTACTTAATAGATCTTAATATCAATTATAGTTACTCTAAAAAACTTTCATTCCATATTGATTTAAATAATCTCACTAATTCTAAAAAAGAACTTTGGAATGGTTATCAGCAGATTGGTTTAAATATGTCCTTTGGATTAAACTGTTTGTTTTAAAAGTTATCAACTTTTGTTGAAAAAATAACCTTAATTTTCTTGTAATATACCTATCATTTAAAGAATGGATAATTGTATATTTGTTATAATATCAATAATTCAAATTTTATGTCTGAAGAAAATAAAAATAATGAAGAGTATGGAGCTAGTAATATACAAGTTCTTGAGGGTTTAGAGGCTGTTAGAAAAAGACCAGCCATGTATATTGGTGATATTGGAATGAAGGGATTACATCACTTAGTTTACGAGGTAATCGATAATTCAATTGATGAAGCTCTAGCTGGACACTGTTCTCATATTGATTGTTTTATTAATGAAAATAACTCAATTACTGTTACTGATAATGGTAGAGGAATTCCTACTGGTATGCATGAAAAAGAAGGGCGTTCTGCATTAGAAGTAGTAATGACAGTTTTACACGCGGGAGGTAAATTTGATAAAGGTTCTTATAAGGTTTCTGGAGGACTACATGGTGTTGGTGTTTCATGTGTGAATGCTCTGTCTTCTGACTTAAGAGTTGAGGTACATAGAGCAGGAAAAATATTTGAGCAAGAATACAAGATTGGAGTTCCTCAGTATGATGTTCGTGAAATTGGAACAACTGAAATTACAGGAACTTATGTTACATTTACACCTGACAATGCTATTTTTGAAGAGACAGTATATCATTTTGATGTTTTAGCAGCACGTTTAAGAGAGTTATCTTTCTTAAATAAAGGTATTAATCTTTCTATTACTGATAAAAGAAGAAAGAATGATGAAGGGGAATTTGTAAAAGAAGAGTTTTATTCAGAAGGAGGATTGAAGGAATTTGTGTCATTTTTAGATGCCACAAGAGATTCAATCTTAGCAGATGTTATATATATTGATGGTGAAAAAGATGGTGTTCCAGTTGAGGTAGCAATGGTGTATAATGTGTCTTATACTGAAAATGTTCATTCTTATGTTAATAATATAAACACACATGAGGGGGGTACTCATTTGGCAGGTTTTAGAAGAGCTTTAACTAGAACTCTAAAAAAATATGCTGATGAATCTGGCTTACTTAAAAAAGTAAAATTTGAAATTAGTGGTGATGATTTTAGAGAAGGTTTAACAGCTGTTATTTCAGTTAAAGTAATGGAGCCTCAATTTGAAGGTCAAACTAAAACTAAGCTGGGTAACAAAGAGGTTACAGGCGCTGTTGATAAAGCAGTTGGTGAAATGCTAAACAATTATCTGGAAGAGAATCCAAAGCAAGCACAAACTATTGTTCAAAAAGTAATATTAGCTGCCACTGCAAGAAATGCTGCAAGAAAAGCTAGAGAGCTTGTTCAGAGGAAAAATGTGCTATCAGGCTCAGGTCTTCCTGGAAAGCTTTCAGACTGCTCAGAAAGAGACCCTGCTAAATCAGAAATATATCTTGTTGAGGGTGATTCAGCAGGTGGAACTGCAAAGCAGGGAAGAGATAGACATTTTCAAGCAATTCTTCCTCTTAGAGGAAAGATTTTAAATGTTGAGAAAGCAATGCAGCATAAGGTGTTTGAAAATGAAGAAATAAAAAACATGTACAAAGCTTTAGGGGTTTCATTGGGAACGGAGGAAGATGAGAGAGCATTAAATATGGAAAAGTTAAGATATCATAAGGTAGTTGTTATGACAGACGCCGATATTGATGGAAGTCATATTGCAACATTACTTTTAACATTCTTTTTTAGATACTTAAAGCCATTAATTGAAAATGGATACATATATATTGCTACTCCTCCTCTTTATCTTCTAAAAAGAGGAAAAGATCACAGGTATTGTTGGGATGATAAAGAAAGAGATAACTTAATTGAGGATATGAAAGGTGGAAAAGATGTTAATGTTATTATTCAGAGATATAAAGGTCTTGGA
>JABGXK010000073.1 GCA_018675825.1 Flavobacteriales bacterium
ATAAATCAAAAAATAAGAAAGGATTTGAGATAATAAGAAATAATTTTAAATCCAAATAATAAGTTAAAAAAGTCGGGGTAGCAGGATTCGAACCTGCGACCTCCTGCTCCCAAAGCAGGCGCGATGACCGGGCTACGCTATACCCCGAATAAGGATTGCAATAATAATACTTTTAATTATTCTAAGAATACTATTATACAAATTAATGCGGAGAGGAAGGGATTCGAACCCCCGGTACCCGTAAAGGCACAACTCCTTAGCAGGGAGCCCCGATCGACCACTCTGGCACCTCTCCATTACTTATTAAAGTTAAAAATTTAAAGAACAAAAAATTGGATTGCAAATGTATGCTAAAGTATTTTTAAACCAAATTTATTGATAAGCAATTTTTAGGCAATAAATTCAGAATATTTTTTTTGGAATGTTATATTTGCATGTTATTTCTTCAAATATGAAAAAAAACCTATTATTATATATATTTTGTGCTTTAATAATCTCATCATGCGTAAATAAAAGAGATTTATCACAAAATACTGTCGTTGCACATATATTATCTCAACCTGATGGATTACATCCTTATAATAATAACTCGGTAATGCGATCTTATATTTTTGCATATACTCAAAAAACATTATTAGGATTAGATATGGAGTCTCTTGAATATTTTCCGGATTTGATTAAAGAAATGCCTACATCTTCAGATGATAATAAAACATTTTTCTTTGAATTAAAAGATAATATTACATGGGATGATGGAAGTAAACTAACCGGAAAAGATATTGAGTTCTCTACTAAAATAATGCTTTGTCATCTAACAAATAATTCGCAAATTAGACCCATCTATAATTCTGTCATTGAATCTGTTAATGTTGATCCTTCAAATCCTCTAAAATTTAACATGAGAGCACTAGATGTTAATTGGACTGCAAAAACAATTTTAGGAGGAATATATATTCAACAAAAGAGCCACTGGGATCCAACAGGAATTTTTGATAATATTACATTTGATCAACTACTTTCAAGAACATTTGAAGAAACTGAAGAAATTGTAGATTGGTTTAATAAATTTAATCATGCTGATAATGGTTTTAAACCAGAAAACCTTAAAGGATTAGGACCATATTTTGTTGATGAATGGGAACCAAGCCAATACATAATCCTTTCAAGAAAAGATTCAACTAATAAGAATTGGGATAATACAAGCAATTCATCCAGAAATAGTGGTTCCTTCAAAATTAATTGGTGGGGAGAAAATGACTCATCAGTTTATAATCAACAATACCCAGAAAAAATAATATTTAAAGTTATTAAAGAAGATGCATCCTCGTACTTAGCTTTAAAAAATCAAGAAATAGATGTAACAACTAATATTGGTACTGTAAAATTAATGAAACTTCAAGAAAGAGAATATTTTAATAATAATTATGATTCAGATTTCTTAAATAGATATGGTATATCTTATATTGGATTAAACATGAAACCTGATGGTATTAAATTTAAGCCATTCTTTGTTGACCAAAGAGTCAGAAGAGCAGTTGCTTACATGATACCAATAGATGAAATAATTGAAGTCATGATGCATGGGAAAGCAACCAGACAAACTGCTAATATCTCACCTTTAAAGAAGACATATAATGATACCCTTAAGTTAATACCACTTAACATTGAGAAAGCAAAGAAATTATTAACTGAAGCAGGTTGGATTGATACTGATGGGGATAATATTAGAGATAAAATGATTAATGGCGTTAAAACTCCTTTTGAATTTAAATTTAGTTATATGAGTTCTCCAGCATCAAAAGAGGTTGTTCTAATGATGAAAGAAAGTTTCTATAAAGCTGGAATTGTTGCTGAACCTACACCAATGGATTTTACCTTATTTTATAAAAATGCAATGGATCATAAATTTGATGCTATGCTTGGTGGCTGGGGAGGTAGTGCTTCTTATTCTAATCCTATGCAAATATGGCACACTTCATCATGGGTAAACAAAGGATCAAATTTTGTGGGCTTTGGTGATGCTTCAAGTGATGCCCTTATTGAAGAAGCAAATTTAACTTTAAATGAGGAT
>JABGXK010000074.1 GCA_018675825.1 Flavobacteriales bacterium
AATGAAATAATTAAAAAAAATGAATCTGAATTATCAAAAGAAAAACCTTTAGATGATGAGTAATAGAAGAAATGCCTTAGGAAGAGGGTTATCTGCTATATTAAGAAGTCCTAATACAGATATTACCAACAATAAAAATGAAGAATCTAAACTTGTAGGAACAATTAATGAAATTTCTTTAGGTGAAATTCAAATTAATCCTTTTCAACCAAGAGTAAAATTTGATGAAGATAAAATCTATGAACTCTCTCAATCGATTAAGGAATTAGGAATTATTCAGCCAATTACCGTTAGAAAATTAGGATATAATAGATATCAATTGATATCTGGAGAAAGACGATTTAAAGCATCTAAAACACTTAACCTTAGAACAATTCCAGCCTATATCAGAATAGCCAATGACGAACAAATGCTAGAGATGGCTCTTGTTGAGAATATACAGAGAGAAAATTTAAATCCTATAGAAATTGCTATTTCATTCCAAAGATTAATTAAAGAATGTAGCCTTACTCAAGAAGAATGCGGAAATAAACTAGGAAAACAAAGATCAACGATTACAAATTTTTTAAGACTACTTAAACTCCCTTTAGAAATTCAAGATGGTTTAAAAAGACAAAAAATTAGCGTTGGACATGCAAGAGCTTTAATTAATATCAATGATACTACAAAGCAATTAAACATTTTCAATGATATCATTGAAAATGGGTTTTCTGTTAGAGAAGTAGAGCAACTTGTAAAAGATTTTGCAGAACGAGATTATAATTCTACTGTTAGAAAAAAACAAGATAAAAATACCGAAACTTTATTATTTTCTCATCAAAAAATGTTATTTGACTTATCTAAAAGCTTAGATAAAAGAGTACAATTGACTAAAAACAAAAAAGGTAATGGAAAAATAATTATTCCATTTTCTAATGATGATGAGTTAACATCCATTTTTAACAAAATTAATACTTAAAATTGAATATATTAAAAGAAATAATTACTACAATTTTTATATTACTATTTACTACAAATAACATCTATGCTCAAAATATTTCTAGTGATTACAAACTTAGAGATATGGAAAAACATAAATCACCAAAAAAAGCTGCCATTTTATCAATAATTCCTGGAGCTGGTCAATTTTATACTCAGAAATATTGGAAGATTCCAATTATATATTCTGCTCTTATTACATCTGCATACTATATTAATGATAACAATGATCAATATAAAATGTATAAAAACACATATCTAAATAGAATGAATGGTCAAGATGACGATATAGATTACACAAATAATGAACTTATAATATTAAAAGATCATTATAAAAGAAATCGAGAAATATCTGTCATGTTATTTAGTCTCACATATTTATTAAATATTATTGATGCGTCAGTTAATGCTCATCTCTTTGAATATGAAGTAAATGAAAATTTATTAATACAAATCCGACCTGTAAAAATGATAGATTCATATCATACTGGTATAGCATTAAATATTAGACTATAATTATATGAATATTGCAATCTTTGGAAATGGGAAAATGGGGAAATTAATTTCTAAATTAGCAATTGATAAAGGACATTCTATACTGATAACAACAAATTCTAAACAACCTGCTAAAGATTGTGATCTATCAAGTATCGATGTTGCTATTGATTTTAGTTTACCAAATGTTGCATTTGATAATATCTCATATGCTATTGAAAATAATACTCCAATAATATCAGGGACAACTGATTGGCTAGAAAGGTTAGAGGAAGTAAAAGAAATATGTTTAACAAAGAACGGGGCATTTCTATATTCCTCAAACTTTAGTTTAGGTATGAATATTTTCTTTGAATTAAATAGAACATTAGCAAAATTAATTAAAGGCAAAAAGTACACTGCTTCTATAGAAGAAATACATCATTTAAATAAATTAGATTCACCAAGTGGAACAGCGGTTTCACTTTATAATGATATGAAAGATACACTTAGTAAAGAAATACAAATTACTTCAAAAAGAATTTCTGATGAGATAGGTACTCATAAAATTAATTACTCATCAAAAATTGATAACATTCAGATGATCCATAAGGCTAAAACAAGAGAAGGTTTTGCTTTAGGAGCATTAATAGCTGCTGAATGGATTATAGATAAAAAAGGTGTCTTTAGCATGAAAGATATAGTAAAAATATAAGTTTAATTTATAAATTAATACTAGATCTCTCAAATAAGTACGTAATTTTACCAAATAAATTTATAAATTAATACAATTATAAATAAGTTCTTTCGTTAAAAATGTAATAAATATTACAGTATGAAAACATGAAAAATATACCAAGAAAATTTCTTAAAATTATATATTTCTTTCTTTTTACATTTATCTGGTCAATATTTGTATATTTAATTAATGGAGAATGGTTATACTTTATTCCATTAATAGTATCTGATATAATATTCTTTGAGACAATTAGCTGGCAATTCTGGAAAAAGAAGAATAAAAAGAAAAAATCTAATAAGAGTGAATTTAGAAACTGGGCTGAGGCAATTCTATTTGCAGTTGTTGCAGCCACTATATTAAGAACCTTTCTCATCGAAGCATATACAATACCAACATCATCTATGGAAAAATCAATGTTGATTGGAGATTTTCTTTTTGTAAGTAAAACAAGTTACGGTCCAAGAGTTCCAATAACACCAATTGCTTTTCCACTAGTGCATCATACCCTACCCTTTACAAAAAATAAGAAATCATATTCTGAGATTATAAAACTACCATTTCATCGAATGCAAGGCTTCGGAGATGTTGAAAGAAATGATTGTGTGGTATTTAACTGGCCTGCAGAAAAATTAGGTCGACCAGTAGATAAAAAAGAAAATTATGTAAAAAGATGTGTTGGAATTCCAGGAGATGAAATTGAAGTTATTAATGGAGTTTTAAATGTAAATAAATCACCCCAAGAAGAACCCATTGGAATGAAAAAACAGTTTTTATACAAAATTCAGACTAAAGGTAGTGGTCTTAATAAAAAGATATTATATGATAAATTTGATATCACTAAAAATGATGTAATTAGGTCAGGGGCTCATGAATACACTATGTTTATAACTGAAGAAAACAGTAAAAAAATTGAAAAATTTAAAAATGTAATTTCAGTAAAAAGAAATATAGACACTACAAAAATAAATTTAGATATAAGAATTTTTCCAAATACGAATTCTAGTAACTGGAATATAGACAACTTTGGCCCCATAACAATACCAAAAAAAGGATCAACTATTAATTTAAATAAAGAAAATTTAGCAATTTATAAAGATGTCATTAAGAGATACGAATCAAATAATTTAAAAGTAACTGATCAAGGAATCTTTATTAATGATAAATTAACTTCTGAGTATACATTTCAAATGAATTATTATTGGATGATGGGTGATAATAGACATAATTCTGCAGATTCTAGAATGTGGGGGTTTGTACCAGAAGATCATATAGTGGGAAAAGCACTTTTTGTTTGGATGAGTTGGGATACTAATGCTAAAGGTTTAAATAAGATCAGATGGGATCGGTTATTTACTAGTGTTAAATAAAAAATATTTACTTCCTTCTGCGTACTTAGCTCCATCTTCTTACTATGCTTTACTTATAAATTATCCTAATAGTATTATTGAACAATACGAGTATTTTACAAAACAAACAATTAGAAATAGATGTTCAATTGATTCTGCTAATGGTCCATTAATTTTATCTATTCCTAAGGTTAGAAAATCAAGCTCTAAAACACTAATGAAGGATATTCAGATCTGTTACACAGAACCATGGCAAAAAGTTCACTGGAATGCAATAAAATCATCTTACAACTCATCCCCATTTTTTGAATATTATATGGATGAATTTTCTATTATTTATCATGATAAAGAAAAATATCTACTTGACTTAAATATAAAAGCACATCAGTTAATATTAAAATTCTTACAAATAGAAAATAGTGGCAATCTAAGCACAAAATATATTAGAGAAAGTGAATGCAAAGATCTTAGAAAAAATCTCTTTAAGATAAATCAAGAAATCAAATACGACCAAGTTTTTTCTACAAAGAATGGCTTTGAAAAGGATCTTTCAATTATTGATCTAATATTTAATTTAGGTCCTGAATCGAATAATTATCTAAAAAAAATAGATATCTCAAAAATCTGTCATATTTCGAAAACTATTGTCACTAAATAAGTAGAGAATAATAATTAAAGATAAAAAACAATGAAAATAACAAACAAAAAACAAGGATTTTGGATAGCAATTGGTGTTGTCGTTTGTACTTCAATTGGTGTTGCAACTGATAATTTAAAGATTTAGCTTCCTTTAGGTATAAAAATAGCTGCTTTAATTATTCTAATAAAGAAATTGAAAGAAAAATAGAGATCCTAAATTTCATAAAAAAAAACAGAAGTAATATTCTAATCTAATTACTATATTTGCTACCTTATAATACTAGAGGATAAAATGATAAATATTACTCTTCCAGATGGAAGTATAAAAAAAGTAGAAAGTGGCACTTCAGCAATGGATATTGCTATGGGAATTTCAGAAGGATTAGCACGAAATGTGTTATCAGCTACTATAAATGATGAGTTATGGGATGCAAATCGTCCTATTATAACTGACTCATCTCTTACTCTTCACACTTGGAATGATAAGCAAGGGAAAATGAGTTTTTGGCATTCTTCAGCTCATATTATGGCAGAAGCTCTGGAAGTTCTTTATCCTGGAGTTAAGCTAGGAATAGGGCCTGCAATAGATAATGGTTTCTATTATGATATAGATTTAGGAGATCGTGTTCTATCTTCAGATGAATTACCTAAAATTGAACAAAAAATGAAGGAATTAGCTTCTCAAAAAATGACTTTCAACAGAAAAGATATTTCAAAAGAAGATGCTATTGCCTACTTTACTGAAAAAGGTGATGAATACAAATTAGAATTATTAGAAGGCCTTGAAGATGGAAGCATTACTTTCTATTCCCAAGGTAATTTTACCGATTTATGTAGAGGTCCTCATATACCATCTTCTGGAAAAATTAAGGCAATCAAATTATTAAATATTGCTGGAGCCTACTGGAAAGGAGATGAAAATCGAAAGCAACTAACGCGTATTTATGGAGTTTCTTTTCCAAAGCAAAAAGAACTTACAGCACACCTAGAAATACTAGAGGAAGCAAAAAAACGTGACCACAGAAAACTAGGAAAAGAAATGGAACTCTTTACCTTCTCTCAAAAAGTTGGTCAAGGACTCCCATTATGGTTGCCAAAAGGAACTGCCCTTAGAGAAAAATTAGAAAGCTTCCTGAAAAAAGCTCAAATACAGGCTGGATATCTTCCAGTAATAACACCTCATATTGGAAATAAAAACTTATATATTACTTCTGGTCATTATGAAAAATATGGAGAAGATTCTTTTCAAACTATAAAAACTCCACATATAGATGAAGAATTCTTATTAAAACCAATGAACTGTCCACATCATTGTGAGATTTATAATTCTTCTCCTAGATCATATAAGGATTTACCTATAAGATATGCAGAATTTGGTACAGTGTATCGTTACGAACAATCTGGAGAATTACATGGACTAACAAGGGCAAGATGTTTTACAGTAGATGATGCTCATATATTTTGTAGACCAGATCAAATAGTAGAAGAATTTACAAAAGTTATTAATCTAGTATTATATGTTTTCAAAACATTTGATTTTAAGGATTATGTAGCACAAATTTCTTTAAGGGATTCAAATAATAAAGAAAAATATATTGGTAGTGACGAAAATTGGGATAAAGCAGAGAAAGCAATTATTGACACTGCTAAAGAACAAGGATTAAAAACAGTAGTAGAATATGGTGAAGCAGCCTTTTATGGTCCAAAACTAGATTTCATGGTAAAAGATGCTCTAGGAAGAGAATGGCAATTAGGGACTATTCAAGTAGATTATAATCTACCTGAAAGATTTGAGTTAGAATACACTGGTGCAGATAATAAAAAACATAGACCTGTAATGATACACAGAGCACCATTTGGATCTATGGAAAGATTTGTTGCTGTTTTAATTGAACATTGTGGTGGTAATTTTCCACTATGGTTAAGCCCCGAACAATTCATAATTTTACCAATAAGCGAAAAATATCATGAATATGCTGAAAATATTACTCAATTACTAAAAAATTACGATATTTGCGGCCCGATAGATAAAAGAGCAGAAACTACTAGTAGAAAAATAAGAGATGCTGAAGTTTCTAAAATACCATATATTATCATCGTCGGAGAAAGAGAAGAGAAAGAGAATACGATAACAATTCGTAAGCATGGAGGAGAGAATATAGGTAGTTTAGAAGTTGGGGAATTTATAGAAATAGTAACAAAAGAAATTACAGAATTAATAACATTTAATAATTAAATAAAAAAACATCGCAATAAAGAGAAGATATAGAGGTCGAGTTATTGTTGAAAAACAGCATAAAACAAACAGAGAAATTACTGCAGCTTTTGTAAGAATTGTTGGAGATCTAGTAGAGCCAAAAATAGTTTCAATTGATGAGGCAATAAAAATTGCAAAATCATTCTCGTTAGATTTAGTTGAAATTTCCCCAAATACAGAACCACCAGTATGTAAATTAATTGATTATAAAAAATTTATTTATGATCAAAAAAAGAAGCAAAAAGCAATAAAATCAAAAGCACAGAAAGTTGTTATAAAAGAACTTAGATTTGGTCCAAATACTGGAGAACATGATTTTGATTTTAAATTAAAACATGCGAAAAAATTTTTAGAAGAGGGAGCTAAAGTTAAAGCGTTTGTTTTTTTTAGAGGAAGAACAATAATATTTAAAGATAAAGGTGAGATATTATTATTAAGATTAGCACAAGCGCTTGAAGATTTCGGTATAGTTGAAAATATGCCAAAACTAGATGGAAAGAAAATGATAATGATCGTTGCACCAAAAAAGAAAAATTAAAAGATAAGTTATGCCAAAAATGAAAACAAAAGCTGGAGCTAAAAAAAGATTTAAACTTACAGGTTCAGGAAAGATAAAAAGAAAACATGCGTTTAAATCTCATATTTTAACAAAAAAAGGGACTAAACAAAAACGAAATCTTACCAAAACAGGATTAGTACATGCTTCTGATGTAAAGAGTGTAAAAGCTCAATTATGTATATAAATTTAGGTTATTAACCAGGGGAATAGTCTTAATTAAGAACTATATAATAGTCACTATTTTCCAAAAAATTAAAAAAAATGCCAAGATCAGTCAATTCAGTTGCTGCAAAAGCAAGAAGAAAAAAAATACTAAAATCAGCTAAAGGATATTTTGGTAGAAGAAAAAATGTACATACAGTAGCAAAAAATGCTGTTGAAAAGGGTATGCAATATGCATATAGAGACAGGAAAAATAAGAAAAGAACATTTAGAGCATTATGGATTCAAAGAATTAATGCTGGCGCGAGATTACATGGTATGTCATATTCTAATTTTATGGGGAAAATACACTCAAAAGGAATAAAACTAAATAGGAAAGTACTAGCTGATCTAGCTATGAATCATCCTGAAACATTTAAACAATTAGCTTTAAGTATATAATTAATTATAATATGAATAGCAGAAGATATTTACCGACACTAAGTGAATTAATTGATAGGTTATCAATTGCACAATTAAAAGAAGTTTTTATTAGCAAGCATAAAAATGAATATTCTAAAGAAATTAAAGATATAATTAATGACATCCAACTAATATTAGATGAAGATAGTGGAAAATTAGATGCAAATACAATTAGAGCAATTATAGTCTTATCACAGATGAATCTTCATATTTGGCATAATGAATCAAATTACCGAAATGGAATTAAAGATGGTAATGATTTAGAATTAACTCATGGATTGAATGGTATTAGAAATACTGCAAAAAATAAAATTCAAGAAATAGTTGGAGGAAGAAAAGACTACAAAATAGATTGCATAGCCGCTGATTTTAAAGATTGGGAAATAAGCTGGTAAAAGATTTTATTTTAATTTTCCCTTAACCAAAGTAGAAATTAATTTACCATCAGCCTGTCCGCGCAATTTATTAATAGCCAAACCCATTACCTTACCCATATCAGCAGATGAACAAGTACCTAAATCTAATATTATCATATCAATAACCTTTTCAACAGCATCTTTTGAAAGCTGTTTA
>JABGXK010000075.1 GCA_018675825.1 Flavobacteriales bacterium
AGAATAATTATAAGAATTGGATTAATGATGTTGATAGTCCTTTGCTTTCAAATAATTTAATGAAAGAAAAGGTTTTTCCACTTATTAATACTGAATCTCCTGTATATATGTTATTAATTGATAACTTGAGATATGATCAATGGAAAGTTATAGAAAATAAGATTTTAGAGAAATTTAGAATTATTGAAGATCATTTATATTTAAGTATTCTACCAACTGCAACACAGTATTCTCGTAATTCAATTTTTTCAGGTCTTAAACCTTCTGAGATTCAAAAAGAATATCCTAATAAATGGTTAAATGATGAAGATGAAGGAGGTAAGAATATGTTTGAAGAAGAATTTCTAGTTGATCAACTAAAGAGATTAGATTATAATAATATTAAATCATCATATACAAAAATTACAAATATAGATTTTGGTAGAAAGGTAATTAACAGAATTGATAATATGAAACATAATGATTTAAATGTTATTGTATATAATTTTGTTGATATGTTATCTCATGCTCGAACTGACATGAAAGTTATTAAGGAGTTAGCTGATGATGATTCAGCTTATAGATCATTAACAGCTTCCTGGTTTGAGCATTCTCCTTTAAATGATATAATGGCTAAAATTGCTAAACAAGGTGCTAAATTGGTGATTACTACAGATCATGGAACTATTAATGTTAATAAACCCTCTAAAGTTATTGGAGATAGAAATGTTAATCCTAACTTAAGATATAAACATGGTAAAAATTTAAATTATATATCTAACGATGTATTTGAAATGAATGATCCAGTAGATTTTTATTTACCTAAACAGAATATTAGTAGCAAGTATATTTTTGCAAAGGAGGATCTTTATTTTGTTTATCAGAATAATTATAATAAATATGTTAATTATTATAAAAACACATATCAACATGGTGGAGTATCATTAGAAGAGATGCTTTTACCCATTATAACATTAGAATCAAAATAATGAATCTTAATTTTCTAGTTAAAGAAGAGAGTAGGTTATCTGATATTACAGATAAAATTTTAAATTTCTCTAATTCAAATTTATTTCTTCTCTATGGTAAGATGGGCGTTGGAAAAACAACATTTATTAAATCTTTTTGTTCCTCACTAAATGTTATAGATATAGTGTCAAGTCCAACCTTTTCAATCGTAAATGAATATAAAACTTTAGAAGAGTCATCTGTTTTTCATTTTGATTTTTTTAGAACAAATAATAAAAATGAAATATTTGATATCGGTTATGAAGAATATATCTTTAGCTCTTCATATTGTTTTATTGAATGGCCTGAGATAATTGAAGAACTTCTACCAACTTCATATGTTAAAATAGAGATGTTTTTGGAAGGTTCTATGAGGAGAATTGTTGTAGAAAATATTAATTTAGATAACTGATATGATAAAAAGATTTTTGTTATTTGGTTTGGGTGCCATAATTAGTATTTTTTTTCTTTCTTTAGGACCAGAGAATAGATTAAAAGAAACTTTCTATCATTATGTTAATTATTTTGATTTAAATGAAAGAGTACTTTATCATTTAAGATCTGATGCTACAGTTTTTTCTACTAAATCTGAATGTCAGTTATTATATTATGTATTATCTAAGGAGGATGTTTTAACTATTTTAGATGGGGGAGAAGTAAATTTTTCAAAAAGCGACAAGAATAGCTCTCCATGTAAGCTTTATCTTATTGAAAATGAAATCAATAATAAGATTTATGAGGTTTTATTTGAATTTTGTGATAATGAGCAAAATGTAAGCGTTATAAATATTAATATTTTAGATCAAGCTTCAGTTTGTAATGACTAACTATTTCTTCTTTTCTTTTCATCTATAATATTTATCAATTCTCTTCCCATTTGTCCAGATATTGAAGTATTCTCTTCAGCTCTTCTTATTAGATATGGAATTACATCTTTAACTGGGCCATAAGGAACATATTTGCTGACATTAAAATTTTCATTTGATAAATTGTATGATATGTTATCACTCATGCCAAGTAATTGAGATGAATATATACGTTTATCATTATTTTTCAAACCTCTTTCTTTCATTAACTTAATGAGAATTTTTGAGCTCTCTTCATTATGAGTTCCTGCACAAATGGATATATTATCTATATTGTCTAGGCATATTTTTATTGATTCATTAAAATCTTTATCAGTATCTTCTTTTTTTAGATGAACAGGGGGTAAGTAGTTTTTTTGTTTTGCTCTTTCTATTTCTTGCTGATGATATGCTCCTCTAACAAGTTTTAAACCTAATTTAAAATTTTCTTCTTTTGATTGTTTTAAGATTGTATTTAAGTATTTAATTCTATCATGTCTATAAAATTGCAGGGTATTGTATATAAGTATTTTATCATGATTATATTTTTTCATTAAATCAAGAATAATCCTATCTATTGAGTCTTGAATCCAGCTTTCTTCAGCATCTATTAATAATGGTGTCTTAGCTAAAACTGTCTCCTTGCAAATCACATTTAATTTCTCTTTAAAAGCATTATACTCTACTTGATCATTATCATTTAGAATAGTATTATTATTTAATTTTTCAAGAATATTAAATTTTATTAGTCCTGTAAATTTAAATACTACAAATGGTATTTTATTGTTTTCTCTAGATGCTCTTATGACTTGTATTGTTTCATTTAGAACATTATTAAAATCAATTTCTTTTTCTTTGCCTTCAGCTGAATAATCTAATATTGTTCCTATTGATGATTTCCATAATTTATCAATTGTTTTTTTACTATCAATTATTGTTTCTCCTCCACAAAAGTGTTTGTAAATTGTGATTTTTATAATCTTAGTAATTGGAAATCTAATTATTAATGCAAACTTTACTAAATTGGTTAGTAATGATGAAATTCTAGGGCTACTTATAGTTTTAAAAAGAAAATACGCCCTGTTTAGATCAGTATTAGATTTATCGGCAAACGCTCTTTTAATATTTGTAAAATCAACCATATATTATGTCAAGATTATGATATTTTTCTACATATCATTAGACCATCTCTTACTGATAATAAAATATTCTCTACTCTTAGATCAGAATTTACTTTTTTGTTATATAAATCTAATTCTTGTGTTTCATTATCCATATGTTTCTTTGTTACCTTCCCACTCCAAAGCACATTATCAGCAATAATAATACCATTAACATCAATTTTATCTATTAAAAGATCAAAATACTTAGAGTAGTTTTCTTTATCTGCATCAATAAAAGCAAGTTGAAATCTTTTATTAATTTTTGGAATAATATCTAATGCCTTTCCTACGTGTTGGATAATATTTTTAGAAAATTTTGATTTTTTGAAATATTTTTCTGCTATTAATGTATGTTCTTCA
>JABGXK010000009.1 GCA_018675825.1 Flavobacteriales bacterium
TGTCCATCATTATTACATACAAAAAACAACAACCTATCTTTAGCTTGTTCAAGTAAGTTAACAAGCCATAATTTTGTACCTTCATTAGTAACTTTAAATTGTGTTGAGAAGTATTCTTGGTTTTCGCTACGCCATGTAGTTAATAATTGCAAATGAGCATTATTATTAATACTAGATTGAGTTATTGGCTTTAGGTAACCTATCTGCTTACCATTATCTGCTATTGAAATAATATTGTCAGAGTTATCCTGTTTTAAAGTAGAAATTTTTGCATGCACCTCTTCACGATATTGAAGCCACCCTTTAATAGAGATAGCCTTTTTATTAGCTATAATATCTTTAATATGGGAGCATATATAGTCTACTTCTTCTTCAGTACGATTATGACCACTGGGTAAATTAATACCTCTATTGCCTACATGATATGCATTAGGATTATCAGTGGTATTAAACATAGGGAAAGAACTAAGAGGGTAGAAAATTGGTCTCGAATCTATATTTCTTTGTTTTAGTTCTGCCATAAACTCTAGTCTATCTTGCTTAACTTTATTAGATAACACCATGGAACTCATCCAATAAATATTTTTTGCCCATGATTTCTCAGTATTTAAAGTAATTTCTTCTACGTCAGCTAGCCTCTGTTGGTACCATTTAAATATTTGTATTTTCTTATTTATTAAATCATTAGCTCTTTGAGTTTGAGCTAGCCCTAAAGCTGCTTGAACATTAGACATTTTATATTTATAGCCAATATCTAGGTTAAATAAAGCTTTATTATGATCACGACATTGATCCCCGTAGAACAAAGATTTTTCATACAGGGCAGTGTTATTACACAATAGCATTCCCCCTTCACCTGTTACTACAGCTTTAGCACCTTGAAAACTAAAAGCTGCAGCATCACCCAAGCTACCTGTTTTTTGCCCTTTATATTCTGCACCTATAGATTGGGCTGCATCTTCAATTATCTTTAAATCATGTTTCTTAGCTAAATCCCACAATGGCTGCATATCACAGGGGTGACCATAGGTATGTACTGGCATAATGGCACGAGTGTTCTCAGTAATTAAACTAGCTACTGATTCTGGATTCATCGTCCAAGTATCAGCATCGACATCACAAAAAACAGGAGTCGCACCAATGTATTCAACTACTGCAGCAGTAGCAATCCAAGTAATTTCAGGCACAATTACCTCATCGCCTTTGCCTATTCCTAATGCCACTAATGCAAGGTGCATAGCTCCTGTACAACTAGAAGTAGCCATTGCATGCTTTGCACCTGTATAAGCACCAAATTCTTTCTCAAATTGTCTAATATAATCACTATGCTGATTATTCCAGCCGTTTTTTGCTGCATCTAATACATAGCTAACTTCTCTGTCTGTAATAGAAGGACCAGCAGTTAAAATAAGTTCATTAATTATATTTTGCTTTTTCAGCATTATTTTTTATCTTTAATTCCAACAAGTTTATCAAGTATATAAATAGGCCTTCCTCTTACTTCGTTATGAATAAGGCCAATATATTCTCCTAAAATACCTATCAAGAAAAATAAAAAACCAAATAGTAATAATATCAAACAGATAATAGTTCCAAATCCTTGAAAAGGTGAGTTATTAAATATAACGTGCTGTATAATAAAATATATTACCCCAGAAAATGCTGTTATAGAAAGTAATGCACCTATAATCGAAGCTATTTTCAGAGGAAAATGAGAAAAAGAAAATACACCTTTTAAAGCTAGGGACAGGACAGCAAATAAATATGATTGCCCAAGCATTTTTCGTGGTGTTCTAGTAGTTTTTCTATCATATTTTATACCTATTCCCTTAAATCCTAGCCATGGAAACAGCCCGCGTGAGAATCTATTTCTTTCTGGTAATTGGTTAAAACATTGATAAACCTGCTTATCAATTAATCTAAAATCTCCAACATTTTTTGGGATTGCTCCTTTAGTAAGCCAATACATTAAAGAGTAAAAAATGTAGGCATTGATTTTCATTAAGAAACCTTTTTGCCTCTTATTAACAATACCATATATATCTTTATATCCTTGTTCCCATTTCTCGATAAACTTAGGAATTAGTGAAGGTGGGTCTTCCAAGTCTGCATACATAATAATAGCTGAATCACCTTTCACATACTGCAATCCTGCACTGATACCACCATCACCCTTACAGTTTCTGGTAAGTTTAACTATTTTAAAGCGTTTATCTTTTTTATGGATACTCAGTAGTTTGTTGTAAGTATTATCTGCTGAGCCATTTTCAACAATAATTACTTCAAAGTTATAGTTATCAATTTTATCAATAACATCGGTTATACCAGAATATAAAACATCGACGAATTCTTCTTCGTTATATGCAGGAATGACTACTGATATTAGTTTTTTTTTTGACATTATGCTGAATCCTTTAAGAAATCATAAATAGTTTCGTGCATATAGTCAAACATTTCTGTAGTCATTCCATGATGACAAGCGAGCAATAATCCTCCTCTCATTACAGCATCTGCATTTTTGTAGCCATCCTTTGATTTCTTCATTTCTAGATTTCTATAACCTGGCTGTCTTGTTATATTACCTGTAAATACAGTTCGAGTTTGTATATCTCTCTCTTCCAAATAAATCTGAAATTCCTTTCTTTTCAATGGAGCATCTTCTCTAATAATAACTGGATAGGCAAGCCATGCCGTATCAGCCCCCTTTGTTTCCTTTGGCAAGATAAAGAAATCTTCATATTTTCTAAAAAATTCAGTTTGAATTTGAAAATTTTTTTGCCTAGATTTTATATTATTTTGTAGATCTTCTAATTGCTTAAGACCAAAGGCAGCTCCTATCTCACTTCCTTCTAGATTATAGCCAATTTTTTCAAAAATAAATTTTGCATCATATTCGATACCGTCTACATCAATATTAAATCTATTTTCTATTGCTTCTGATTTTTTATCAAAGATTGAAGAAGACCTGCCCCAAGATCTTAGAAGTTTTGATTCTTTTAAATGTTCATCATTATTTGTACATAGCATTCCACCATTGCCTGCACAGTTAATGATATGGGAGCCATAAAAACTAGTAATCGACCAGTCAGAGTAATAACCGCTTTTCTTGCCGTTTAATGTTGCACCCAGAGTATCTGCCGAATCTTCAATAACTTTTAAA
>JABGXK010000076.1 GCA_018675825.1 Flavobacteriales bacterium
GTGCTGTTCCTGGATTTATGGGTTATAAAATGATGAAAGACGTAATATCAGCTGGAAAAAATATTGTAGATATCTCATTCTACCCCGAAGATCCATTTGGATTAGATAAGCTTGCTAAGGAAAAAAATGTTATTGCCGTAATGGATTGTGGTGTTGCTCCTGGCATGGGTAATATAATATTTGGTTACCATAATAATACAATGAAGATCTCTAATTATGAATGTTTAGTAGGTGGTCTTCCTGTGAAAAGAGAGTGGCCTTATGAATATCAAGCTGTATTTTCTCCTATTGATGTTATTGAAGAGTATATAAGGCCTGCAAGATTTGTACAAAACAAACAACTAATTATTAAAGAAGCTTTATCTGAAACAGAGTTAATAGAATTTGAAGAGATTGGAACTTTAGAAAGCTGGAATTCTGATGGCTTAAGGAGTCTAATTAAAACTATGCCTCATGTACCAAATATGATTGAAAAAACACTCAGATATCCTGGATGTGTTGAGTATTTAAAAGTATTAAGATCAAGTGGTTTTTTCTCATATGACAAAATTAATATTAATGGTGTAGATATACGCCCAATAGACGTAACATCAAAACTTCTTTTTCCAAAATGGGAGATGAAAGAAGGGGATCAAGATTTTACTGTAATGAGAATAATTATGAAAGGCAAAGAAGATGGAGAAGAAGTCTCTTACAGATATGATTTGCTTGATCGATATGAAAATAATACGATCTCAATGGCTAGAACAACTGGATTTACTTGTACAGCAGTTGCAAATTTAGTATTAGATAAAAAATATACAAGAATTGGAATTTCTCCACCTGAATATCTAGGTAAAAATTTCAAAAATGTAAGAGAATACTTAAAACAAAGAAATGTTATTTATAAAGTCACAAAATCATAATGATTAGATCAATTATTGTCGCAGCTTCAACAAATAATGTTATTGGTAAAAACAATGATCTAATTTGGCGACTTCCTGTAGACACAAAATTCTTTAAAGACAAAACACTAGATCATCATATTATAATGGGAAGAAAAAACTTTGAATCTATCCCTCATAAATTTAGACCTTTACCTAATAGAGAAAACATAATTATAACTAGAAAAGAGAATTATGTAGCTCCAAATTGTATAATTCAAAATAATATTAAAGATGCGTTGGAAACTGCGAATAAAAATAAAGAAGAGGAAGTATTTATAATAGGTGGAGGAGAAATATACAAATTAGCTTTAGAAGAAAATTTAGTTGACCGAATTTATCTTACAAGGATTCATCATGTATTTGATGGAGATACATTTTTCCCAAACCTTTCTGATGAATGGAAAGAAACGTATAAAGAAGATTTTTTTAAAGATGAAAATCATAAATATGATTTCACCTTTTATACATATGAAAAGTAAAATGAAAAAATTTAATATGCAAAAAATACTATTAATTACAGTTCTAATTATAACAAGCATATATTCTTGCAAAGATGATAATGTGATTGATAATTTAGAACAACAAAATCTACAATCAAGTAGTGATTATTTATTAGTAGAGAAAATATTGATTGATATTCAAAGAATAGTAGAGTATAGTTTAATTTCCACTGGAACTACTAAAGATTGCCCGACATATACTTCTAAAAATAATGACCCTTTAAATACAGATACTTTAATTACTAATTTTGGTGAAGTTAACTGCTTACACCTAGGTCATTTAAATAGAGGTAAAATAATTACAATATATAGTAGTTATATTCATGATTCTTCAGCAATTATTAATAATACATTTGATAATTTTTATTTTAACAATAATCTTATTCAAGGAAGTATTGTCTTAGAAAATCTAGGCACTAATAGTAATCAAGCATATGTATATAATCTAGATATTAACAATCTAAGTGTTACTACTAATAATGGTATTATCAATTTAAATGCTAATTATAAAAAAATCTTAATTTCTGGACAGTCAACAAAATACCAGTATCAAGATGATATCTATTTAATTACTGGTTCAGCTATAGGGAATTCTGTAAATGGTAATGATTTTAATATGCTAGTTACCGATTCTCTTCTTTTAAATAATTCTTGTATTGAGAGTAGTGGTTGTGTTATTACTAAAGGAAAATCTACAATATCTCCAGTTGGTTATAAAGATAGGAAGTTAGATTATGGAAATAATGTGTGTGATTGTAATATAAGTGCAGAAATTAATAATGACACCCACTTAATAGTAATCAATTAAGCAACCTTTAACTTTTTTAATTTTAAAATACTAAGTTTTTTAATAACATAACTACTTGATATTACCAACTCCTTTTTGTTTTTTTCTGAAGGATACTCATACATTGCATCTAACATTACTGCCTCACAAATTGAACGAAGTCCCCTAGCGCCTAATTCAAATTCTAATGCTTTATCTACAATTAATTCTATTGCTTTCTTATCAAACGTTAATTTCACACCATCAAGATCAAAAAGCTTAATATACTGCTTTGTAATAGCATTTTTTGGTTGAGTTAAAATAAGTTTTAATGCATTTCTATCTAATGGTTCTAAGTATGTAACAATAGGCATTCTACCGATTAGCTCTGGAATTAATCCAAATGACTTAAGATCTTGAGGTGAAATATATTGAAGTAAATTAGCTCCATCAAGCTTATTTTCTTGATCTGTTTTAAAGCCAATAGAACGGGTATTTAGTCTAGTAGCAATATGTTTTTCAACACCATCAAAAGCCCCTCCACTGATAAACAATATATCTTTTGTATCTAATGCAATCATTTTTTGATCAGGATGTTTTCTACCCCCTTGAGGTGGTACATTAACAATCGTTCCTTCAAGTAATTTAAGCATTGCTTGTTGAACTCCCTCTCCACTAACATCTCTAGTAATAGATGGATTATCTCTTTTTCTTGCAATTTTATCAATTTCATCTATAAATACTATACCTATTTTTGCTTTTTCAACATCATAGTCAGCAGCCTGTAGAAGTCTTGATAAAATACTTTCAACATCCTCACCAACATATCCTGCTTCAGTAAGAACAGTTGCATCTGCAATACAAAAAGGAACATTTAATAGTTTTGCGATAGATCGTGCTAATAATGTTTTACCTGTACCTGTTCTTCCTACCATTATTATATTTGATTTCTCAATTTCAACATCATCATCTGAAGTATCTATTTGAGAAATTCTTTTATAATGATTATAGACAGCCACTGACATAACTTTTTTAGCAAAATCTTGCCCTATTACAAAATCATCAAGATGAGATTTAATTTCAATAGGTTTTAGAAGTTTAAAGTCATTTGTTTTAGCACTTGTTGATTTAGAATCTTCTTCAACAATATTAAATGCTTGTTCGATACATGCACTACAGATATGAGCATTGGCTCCAGCAATAAGTATCTCTGTGTCTTGTTTATTTCTACTACAAAATGAACATGTTACCTGTATGTTTTCTGACATTATTTTTTTTGTAGAACCTCATCAATCATTCCATACTCCTTGGCTTCATCAGAAGTCATCCAATAATCCCTATCACTATTTTTCCACACCTCATCAAAAGATTTTCCAGAATGTTCTGAAATAATTTGATACAATTCATTCTTTAATTTCTTAATTTCATTAGCTGTAATCTCAATATCAGAAGCTTGACCATGAGCACCACCAAGTGGTTGGTGAATCATAACTCTAGAATGCTTCAATGCTGTTCTTTTACCCTTAGCGCCAGCACATAATAATACTGCACCCATAGATGCAGCCATACCTGTACATATTGTTGATACATCTGGAGCAATATACTGCATTGTATCATATATTCCTAAACCAGCATAAACTCCTCCTCCCGGAGAATTAAGATAAATCAAAATATCTTTTTTAGAATCTACAGATTCTAAGAAAAGTAATTGTGCTTGAATTATATTTGCAACATAATCATTAATTGGAACTCCTAAAAAAATAATCCTATCCATCATTAATCTAGAAAAAACATCCATACTTGCAACGTTCATTTGTCGTTCTTCAATAATTGTAGGTGAAATATAATTACTATCAATAGAAGTAAATTGATCTAAATGTAGACTATTTATTCCTTTATGTTTTGTAGCATATTTCTTAAATTCTTTTCCGTAATCCATAATTTAGATTTATTTTTCTGATGCTAATTTAACAAAATCATCATAAGAAATTGATTTTTGATTAAGTTTGAAAGATTCCTTGTAAATAAAAAGTGTTTTTTCGTCAAATAATTGATCAGAAATTTTCTTTTTCTCATCTTCATTCTTTAATATATTCTCAGCAATTTCTAAGACTTTCTTATCATCAGTTGAAGCCTGACCATATTGTTTCATTTGTCTTTCTACATGAGATATAGTGAAATCTAATA
>JABGXK010000077.1 GCA_018675825.1 Flavobacteriales bacterium
AAATTGTAATAAAATGTGTGACAATTGTAAAAATCCAAAACCTACTACTGAAGGTGATAAATATGTTCAGCAATTGTTAAATACTATTGTCGAATGTAAACAAAGGTTTAAGCCGAAAGAAATTGCTAAAATAATGATTGGAGAAAGTAATAGTTTAATAAAACAACACATGTCACAAATTGATCATGTATTTGGGAAAGGAAATAACAAAAGCATTCAGTTCTGGCATTCTATAATCAGACAGATATATGTCAAACAATTACTAACAAAAGAAATTGAATCATATGGAGTATTAAAGGTTACTCAATCAGGACTTGATTTCTTAAAGAATCCTAAAAGCTTCATGATTACTGAAGATCATGACTATAATTCATTAAGTAATCAAAAGGTAAGCTCTAATCAGAAGGGACATGCTTTAGATAATAGATTATATAACATCTTAAAAGATCTTAGAAAACAACAAGCAAAATTAATTGGACTACCACCTTCTATTCTTTTTATGGAACCCTCCTTAATTGATATGGCTAATCAATATCCTATAACATTTGAAGAGTTATCACAAATCCAAGGAGTTGGAGTGAGTAAAGCAAAAAAATACGGACAAATATTTATTGATGTTATAAAAGAATATGTTGAAGAGAATGAGATTGAAAGAGCAATAGATATTATTGTTAGAACAGTAGCTAATAAAAAAAACAATAAAATATATATCATTCAATCACTTGACAAGAAAATGAGTCTAGAAGATATTTCAAGAGGAAAAACCTTAACTATTGATGAACTAATTTCTGAAATAGAAAATATTGTTGAGACAGGGACCAAAGTTAATTTATCACATATTATTGAGGAAATGATGGATGAAGAAGAACTAAGTGAAATTCATGATTTCTTTAAAACAACTGCAGAATTTTCTTTTGATGAAGCTAGAAAAGAATTTAACGAAGATGAGTTCACAGATGATGAAATAAGAATTTTAAGAATTGATTTTATTTCTAAAGTAGGAAACTAGTGAGTTGATTCAATCTATCTCATTAATTTAATAGTTATATGTCACTTTTAATAGAGAACCTAATAATAAAAACAAACTAATAAAGCTTTTGTTGATTAATTTTTGAAAATTTGAAAAATACCACAATTGAAATTTAAATTAATAAAATATTAAATAAAAATGACAACATTAATTATTTCCAGCTCTCTATCTACAGAATCAAAATCATTTTTACTATGCAATAAGGCAAAAAATGAATTAAGTAAAAAAAATATAAATTGTGAGATTATAGATGCTAGAGAGATTCAATTAACAGCTTGTCATTATAACCAATCATCTTCTATGAATTTTTTAACTAACAAAATTTCCAAAGCTGATAATTACATTATAGGCATGGGCGTTCATAATTATTCAATTAACGATTCTCTTAAGATTATTTTAGATAATTGTTTTAGAAATGTAGAAGGAAAATTCTTTGGAATTTTATGCGCAGCTGGAGGCGAAAAAAGCTACTTATCGACTATGCATCTAACTCAAATATGTATGAATGAGTGGAGAATGATTCAATTACCAAGAATTATCTATGCAACAGGAAAAGATTTTGAAAAAAATCAAATTATATCATAAGATTTAAATAAAAGGATACTAAAATTTAGTGAAGAATTTATCAATATAGGACATAAACTTATGAGCTCATAGCTAGATAAGCCATTAAACCCATACCAATTCTTAAAGAATCTTCATCTATATTAAATTTTGAAGTATGTAAACCATGAATAATACTCTTTTCTTTATTACCAGTACCTAATCTATAAAAACAAGATGGAGCTGCAATTGCAAAATATGAAAAATCTTCAGCAGTCATTCGAATAGGTAAATTCATCACATTATCATTGCCTAGATATTCTTTCGCATTTAAAATTTGTTTTTTTGTAAATTCAATGTCATTAAAAAGAGCTGGATAACCATTTCGTATTTCTAAATCTATATTTACTTTATTTTTCTTAGCTAAATCATCAACGATAGTCTTAATCTTTAGGTGAGAGATTTTTCTAAAATCTTCATCTAAAGCTCTAAATGTACCCATTAAATTAACTTTTTCAGGAATGATATTAGTTGAGCCATTTCCTTTTATATATCCAATTGCAAAAATTGATTTTTCTTTTTCTTGGTTAAGAAATAAATCATTTAATTCTAGTATTAAAAGAGATGAACTAATAATAGGATTGTTATAATTATCTGGCATTGCAGCATGCCCTCCAATACCTTTAATTTCAATATATATTTCATCAGTAGAGGCCATATAGATACCAGATCTAAAGCCGACTTTTCCAACTTGTAATTCAGGCAATACATGCTGAGCTATAATATTATCCACAACTGGATCTTCTAATATTCCTTCTTCTATCATTTGCTTAGCTCCACCAGGCAATCTCTCCTCAGCAGGTTGGAAAATAAACTTTATCGTTCCACTCCAAAATCCTTTAGTCTCGTTTAAGATTTTTAAAGCTCCTAACATACTTGCTGTATGAGCATCATGACCACAAGCATGCATTATTCCGTTATTTTTTGAGCAATAGCTAATGTTATTTTCCTCTAAAATAGGAAGTGCATCGAAATCTGCTCTTAATGCAAGACACTTGGAATTAGGGTCCTTACCTTTTAAAACTACTAATATTCCTGTATTAACATAACCATCGGTAAAGCTAATATTCCAACTTCTTAAAATACCTTTAATGTATTTTGAAGTCTCTTCTTCTTTAAAAGAAAGCTCAGGATACATATGAAGATGTCTTCTGATTTTAACAATATCATCAAATAACAAATCACTTAAATTTTTAATCTTATCAATCATTTGCCTATTATAAATTTTATTGCAACTACTAACATTATAAAACCAAATAATTTCTTTAGTAGTCCAGGATTTAATGAAATCGCATATTTAGAACCAAAATAACCTCCAACTATAAAAGTAACAGCAATTATTATAGCAAAATCCCATTTTACAAAACCTGCATTATAATAATTCATAACTGCCAAAATACCAATCGGAGGAAGCATAACGGCAAGCGATGTTCCCTGTGCTTCATGCTGAGAAAGACCTAATAATAATAATAATGGAATCATTATTAGACCACCTCCAACACCAATTACACCACTTAATAGACCTGCTAAAAGGCCAATTATTATTAATAAAAAAAAAGTTAAAATACTCATTGTAGAAATTATGATACAAATATAAAGAACTTATATCTTTACATAAAATATTACTTATGAAGATCAAAAAATTTACGTTTAATCCGTTTAGTGAAAATACATTTATTGTGTATGATGACACAAAAGAATGTATTATTATTGATCCTGGATGTTATGAAAACAACGAGAGGAAGGAACTAGAAAAATACATATCAGACAATAATCTCAAACCTATTATGCTAATAAATACCCATTGCCATATAGATCATGTATTTGGCAATCAATTTGTTTGTAAGAGATGGGGTTTAGATCTACAGATAAATAAATTAGATTTAGATATATTAAAGAACAATGTTGAGTTAGCTCAATTGTATGGATTTGAAAATTATGAAATATCACCAATGCCTAAAAAATTCTTAAATGAAAATGATAAGATAAACTTTGGGAATAGCACGCTAACTATAATTTTAACTCCTGGACATTCACCAGGCCATATATCATTATATTCTTCAAAAGAGAAAATTATTATATCTGGAGATGTTTTATTCAACAATGGTATTGGAAGAACAGATCTTCCTGGAGGAAACTACGATACCTTAATAAAAAGTATAAAAGAAAAATTACTTGTACTAGAAGATGAAACAATTGTTTTTTGTGGTCATGGTCCCTCTACTACTATTAGAAAAGAAAAATTAAACAACCCATTCCTAAGTTAGGATCAAAACTCATCTAATATTTCCATTATAGTTCTAAATGTAGGAGCAGATTGAGCATATTTTAAATTATATTCATCTCTTATTTTTCTTGCAAATGTAATTTCATATCTCTGTAAATCTTTTAAAGTTTGGCATTTGTATGCAATTGCATAGGTTATACCTGTATCTGATTTAGAAATTACTCTATTAATATTTGCTGAAATAAATATGTTAGTTTTCATTACGTTAGGAATGTGTGTATCTTTCATCCATTTCAACCATTCATCTACAAGCTCTAAACTGACATTTACTGTAATATTATATATAATCATTAGTTATTAATTAGATTATCTCCTCTTAATATTCTAAATCTTTCTCTAGCTTCAGACACAAAAATACTCCCTTGATAATTTAGAATTAGCTGCTGATAATACTCTCTGGCTTTCTCATCATTATTAAGTTTATAATCATATATTTTTGCTAAATCAAATAAAGCATCATCAATTAATATATCATAAGAATATTCTTTAACAATTAATTCTAACATCTCAATATAATTATCTAAATCATTATTTGCTAAATATATATTTGCTTTCCTATAATAAATCTCATCAGACAAATCGTGACCTTTAAAATTATCTAAAATAGAATCATAACTTAATAAAGCAACTTCATATTTTTTCTGAAAAGATAATAGATCTGCTCTTGCAAATTGCATCATTGGAATATCAATAGTATCTAAGTCATAATTATCAGTAATTAATAAAGATAATTTCATAGCATCATTGGAAATAAGTTTAGATGTTGATGATTTTAAAACATCAAGTTGAGCTTGAGCCCAAGTAAAATCTCCTTGAAAATATGCAATTTCAGCTCTTTTAAATTTTGCTTTATGACCAATTGGATGTTGCTTAAAATCGTTCTCGACTTGTGAATAGAATAATAGGGCATCCCAAATATTTCCAGATAATAACATAACATCAGCATACTGAATTTTACACTCTGCTAAATCTAATCTATCTATTAGCTTAATTTTCATAACCTCTTCTAAAATCTTTGTTGCAGATTTAAGATCATTTAAAAAAAAGGCCTTAAAGTGAGCATGATTTGATAAAAGCAATACACTAAATCTATGCACACCAACTTCTGCAATAACTTCTGAGTATTTATTATCAATGATTTTCACATCTTTAGATTTATCTTCGATACTCTTTGTTAAAGCGTATAATCTATTGATCTGTGCATCTATATATATATTTGAATTAAACCCTCTTTCTATAATATATTCAAAAGCTTCAATTGCTAATTTGTATTTACCTAAATCTAGTAGAGTTTCACCAATTTCGTATATATTAGTTAATGCATTATTTGTTCTTCTATCTAATGATATGACTTGAGAAAGAGCTAATTTATATTTCTTATCCTGCATAAAGAACCAGATTAAGATTTCATTAAAATCAACACGTTTAGGATATAGTTTAATCATCTTTAATAATGACTTTTTAACAAGTAAATAATTATTTTCGTTTTTAATACCATTATTATAAAGAAATCTTTGAATGGTAGTAAAGACTATTTTTTTTTGATTTGGCATTCTTAATAAAAAATCAAGATATTGATCTATCATCAATTTGTCTTCTCCTAGAAAAGCATATAATTGAGCTTTTTGTAAATCATATTGAAAATTACTATTTATTAGTTGAGATCTATTATATATTTCTAAAGCTTGATTATACATATTAAAAGACTGAAATCTATTAGCTATCTGTATTGTCTGAGAGTTTTGACCAGTCATTTTTTTATACAATCTTTTTAAATTATAGTCTGATTTTTTTATATATCCTCTCTTAAACTGCGAAATTATAATATCAGCCAAGTAATTTAATCGATCGGGGTATTTAGTATAAAATTTCTTAGCTAATTTCTCAGCTTCAGGAAATTTATCAACATTACATAATGAAATAAAATATGGACTGTAAGTATTAATTGCAAGTCTACTGGTATTTAGTTCATCATAAATTATAATAGCTTTATCGTAATCACCATTAATATAATACTGATATGCAAGTTTCTGATTGTTATTCTGAGCAAAAGTAGAAGCTGTAAATAAAAAAAAGAAATATATTATTCTCATTTATTCTATAATATGAAATCCTGTATATTTCTGAAGAACCTTTGGAATGATAATACCCTCTTTTGTTTGATTATTTTCAATAAGAGAAGCATAAATCCTTGGCAATGCAAGAGCACTTCCATTTAAAGTATGACATAATTGTGATTTTCCATTGCTATCCTTATATCTAAGCTTTAATCTATTTGC
>JABGXK010000078.1 GCA_018675825.1 Flavobacteriales bacterium
CCCAGTAGATTTTGCTATTTGGAAAAAAGCTTCTAAAGAACATATCATGAAGTGGTCTTCTCCATGGGGAGAGGGTTTTCCGGGATGGCACATGGAATGTTCTGCAATGGCAGAGAAATACCTTGGTAAAACTTTTGATATTCATGGTGGTGGAATGGATCTAATATTTCCACATCATGAAGCTGAAATAACACAAAGTCATGCCAGTAATAAATGTATGCCCGTAAATTATTGGATGCATAATAACATGATCACTGTAGATGGTAAAAAAATGGGGAAATCACTTGGTAACTTCATGAATCTTGAAGATTTTTTTTCAGGTAATCATGAAAAACTAAGTAAAGCATACTCGCCTATGACAATTCGTTTCTTTATGCTACAGGCTCACTATAGAAGCACCTTAGATTTTGGGAATGACGCCTTGCAAGCTGCAGAAAAAGGAATGCATAAATTAATGGAGGCCATTAAAACTCTTGGGAAATTAGAAGCAAGTGAAAATTCTAGCTTTGATTCTGATAAGCTAGAAAAGAAATGCTATAGTGCTATGAATGATGATTTTAATACACCTATTTTAATTGCTCATCTATTTGAAGGGGTGAAAGTTATTAATTCTGTTAAAGATGGGAATGCTAGTTTAAACAACCTAGATTTAGCAAAAATGAAATCTATTTTTCAAAATTTTGCCATTGAAGTATTAGGCTTAAGAATTTTAAAAGATAATAATAACAATCTTGTAAATGAAGTGATGGATTTAATTCTTCACTTAAGAAAAAATGCTAAAACAAATAAAGATTTTAATACTGCTGACTTAATTAGGGATGAATTAGAAAGAAAGGGTGTTGAAATTAAAGATGGTAGAGAGGGAAGTAGCTGGAATATCAAAAAATAATATATTTTTAAATGAAAATTTTAAATCTATTACTAATTTCTATTATTTTATTAGCATCTTGTTCTAATAATAAAACAACTAATGTTAGTAAGGGTGAGAATATAAAAACTAAAATCTCAATACCTAATTTTAATAGTGATAGTTCTTATTCTTTTATAAAAAAACAAGTTGATTTTGGACCTCGAGTAATTAGCACAAAGGCGTGGAATGAGTGCTCAAAATATTTAGTAGATAAACTTAACTCATATAATGCTTTTGTAAAAGTTCAAGAAGCTCCCGTTAAAACATATGATGGAAAAGAACATGTTCTAAGAAATATTATTGCTAGTTTTTCAGTTGAAAAGAATAATAGAATAGCCTTATTTGCTCATTGGGACTCTCGACATATTGCTGATCATGATAGTGTTAATACCAAACAGCCAATTTTAGGTGCAAATGATGGTGGTAGTGGTGTTGGTGTATTGTTAGAAATTGCTAGAAATTTAAACAACCAGAATCCAAATATCGGAGTAGATATAATATTATTTGATGCAGAAGACTACGGACAACCAGAAAACTCACAATACCCAATAATGAATGATTCATGGTGCTTAGGTTCTCAATATTGGTCAAAAAACCCTCATATAAAGAATTATTATGCAAAATATGGGATATTATTAGATATGGTTGGGGGTGAAAATGCTAGATTCAGGTATGAGGGCACATCTGAATATTACGCATCAGATATACTCAAAAAAGTATGGGATATGGCTCACAAAATAGGATACTCTGACTATTTTATATTTAAATCAAGCCCTCAAATTATGGATGATCATTATTATGTAAATACTCTAACAGGAATCCCTACAATTGATATCATAGAATTTGACCAATCTACTAAAACTAATTTTAATAAACATTGGCATACACATGCAGATAACATGAACAATGTAAATAGAAAAACACTAAAAGCTGTAGGGCAAACAGTATTGAATGTAATTTACACTGAATAATAATTATTGTTCATCACAACCTTGAATATAGGTTATATCAAAGTCATCAACCTGCATAACACCACTCTCATTAACAATACCAATAAAATCAGTCTCCATGGGGAAATACTCCATCTCGGTTATAGAGAGATATAAATCAATTAAAGCTAAAGAGTCTTCATTTGGAAAAACTAGATCAAACTCTTGAAGGCTTTCTTCATCTTTAAAAATATGCTGCCCCTCTCCATATATCCACCATCCAGAAAGAGATTCTGTTGATTTATTTATAGTAACTTCAGCTTTTTTTTGCTTATCTGTACAGGAAAAAAGTACAATAGTATAGCTAAAAATAATCAAGAAAATAAAATCTAAGTATTTCATAAAAATTCTATTTATAAAAATTCATTTCGTCAATATACTTCCAAGCCTTACAGGGAATTAAAGAAGATATATCTTTCCCTTCTTTAATAGATTTTCTAATAAACATAGCAGAAATACCCATCATAGGAACTCCATCTAAATATGTGATATTATTATGTTCCAACTTAAACTTAGAGCCATATCTTGGATATACATAAATTTTATAATCTTCTAAAATCTGGCGATAATTCTTCCACTTATTTAGCGTCTCAATATTATCAGCACCCATAATAAGAGAAAAATTATAGTTAGGGTATTTTTCTTTTAAATGAACAAGTGTGTTAATGGTATAAGATGGAACTGGTAGTGAAAGTTCAACATCAGAAACAAACAAATTATTTTGATCTTCAATGTCTCTTCTTATGATTTGTATTCTATGATATTGATCTAATAGTGTTTTTTTATTCTTTAGTGGATTCTGAGGAGAAACCACAAACCATACTTGGTTAAGATCAGAAAACTCGGCAATATAAGAACCAACAACCTTGTGGCCTATATGAAAGGGGTTAAAAGAGCCAAAAAAAAGACCAATTTTCATAATTTTATTTTAAAAAATTTGCAACTAAAGCTAAAACCTCATTACAGGCAATCGTAAAATCATCATTTAATACTACGTAATCAAAATACTGGTTCTTAGAAATTTCTTCTTCTGATTTTTTAATTCTTTTGCTAATGCTAGAAAGTGATTCTGATCTGCGGTCTGACAATCTCTTTTCTAAAACAGTGAGTGATGGAGGCATAATAAAAATTGATATGCAATTAGATGTAAATTTATTTTTCACATTAATACCGCCAGCTACATCTATATCAAAAACAACATGTTTATTTTCACTCCATATTCTTTCTAACTCAGAGTTTAAAGTGCCATAATACTGATCTGGATACACCTCTTCCCACTCAAGAAAATCACCCTTATCTATCTTTGATTTAAATTCTGAAATATTTAAAAAATAATAGTCTTTACCATTAATTTCATCCAATCTTTTTTCTCTACTACATGCAGAAACTGAAAAATTTAATGATGGTATTTTACTTAACAGGAAGTTCACTATAGAAGTTTTTCCTGCTCCAGATGGAGCTGATATTACAACGGTTTTACCTTCCATCTATAAAATATTTAATAACTGTTCTTTAATTTTCTCCAATTCATCTTTCATCTGAACAACAATCTTCTGCATGTTAGCATTAGAAGATTTTGATCCAACAGTATTGATTTCTCTACCAATTTCTTGAGCTATAAAACCGAGTTTTTTACCATTTGGAAAATCAGAAACAATAACCTCTAAAAAATAGTCAAGATGTGTTTTAAGACGAACCTGTTCCTCTGTAATGTCTTGCTTTTCAAGATAGTAAATTAGCTCTTGTTCTAATCGATTTTCGTCAATATTTTTATTATCAATCTCTGCTAGTTTTTCAGATAAACTTCTTTTAATGTTTATAATCCTTTCTTCTGCAAATGGAGAAATTTGATTTAACAGCATGTTGATTTTATTAACTCTTGAACTCACATCCTCTTCCAATTTAACCCCTTCATCTAATCTATATTGAAGCAAGTTATTAATTGCTATATCTATTCCATTAATGATCTCATTCCATTCGTTTTCATCAGCCTTATCTTCTTCTTTTTGTATTACATCTGGCATTTTTAACAATGAAGGAATTAAATCTGCTTCAAAAGATTTCATATTTAGCATGTTTTCTTTAGTTCCTAATTCTTTCTTAAGTTGTTGTATTTGCTTATAGTAATCTTTAATGACTGTTGTATTTAAGCAATATTTAAATGGGGATTCTACTTTTTCCTTCCAAACAGAAAGTTCAATTTTACCTCTTTGTAACTTTTTTGATAGTAAATTTCTGAGATCAATCTCTTTGTCTCTATAAATAGACGAAATTTTAATATTTGTATCAAGCTGTTTAGAATTAAGTGACTTTAATTCAATAGTAAAATTAGCATATTTCATATTTAATTCATGCTTACCATAGCCTGTCATTGAATGGATCATAATTACTTATTTTATACAAAACTATAAAAGTTAATTTGTAATAACTTTTTTTGTTGGTATACTTACTAAGAATACCGCTATAAAAATAAAAATTGAAGAAACTATTTTTACATAATCTATTGTATCACTATTATAAAGTATAGCAATTACAGATGCTAATACTGGTTGTAGATATATATATATGCTAACAATTGAGGGGTTAAGCGATTTCAAAGCAAAAGCATTCAAGAGGTATGCTATAAAAGTTGTACATACAACAACAAATAAAATTTTTAGATAAATATCATTAGTAAACGAATCAAGATTTATTGAGTTTAAATCTTGATAACCAAAAGGTAAAACAAAAAATAGTCCAAATAAAAAAACAAAAAACATTACAGTTAATGGATTGTATTTCTTCATTAAACCTTTAACGAGAACTAAATATATAGCATAACTAGTAGCATTAATTAAAACTAGAATATTTCCAATAAAAAAATCATTATCAAAACTAACACTGCCTGAATTCAAAATTAAAGCACCAGCACCTATAATTCCTAATACAATACCTATTATCTTTTTAACTGTGATTTTTTCTCCTATCAAAAGAGCTGATATTATTATAACTAGAACGGGATTAACAGTCATAATAATAGCTGCATTAATTGGTGTTGTAAGATTTAATCCTTCAAAAAAAAATAATTGATTAATCGCAACACCGAACAGACCACAAAGAGCTAATCTAAAAAAATCTTTTTTTTCTACAGACTCCTTAATAAATAAAAAATAAAAAAAAGAAAAAAGAAAAACCCCACATAAAACCCTCAATAATATAAATCCTGAAGGTTCAATATATTCAGGCATTACATCTTTTGCAATAGTATAATTTAATGCGTAAATTAAATTAACAATAAAAAGAGCAATATGAGCAAAAAATATTCTCTTCAAATTAAACTATTTATTATATGAGTTACAATTGTTTTCACAATGTGTTTTAATACTTTTGTAAAAGTAAATAATCTAATATGACAGCAATGAAATTTGGCACAAAAACAATTCACGCTGGCCAAGAGCCAGACCCAACAACTGGAGCAATAATGACTCCAATATATCAAACATCAACATATGTTCAGCAATCACCAGGAGATCATAAAGGTTATGAATATTCTAGAACAGGAAATCCTACAAGAAATGCCCTTCAAAATAATTTAGCTGCTCTTGAAAATGGTAAATTCGGACTTTGCTTTGGTAGTGGATTGGCAGCAGTGGATTGTATTATTAAGCTATTGAAACCTGGAGACGAAGTAATCTCAACAAATGACCTTTATGGAGGGACATACAGAATCTTTACAAAAGTCTTTGAAAAAATGGGAATAAAATTTCATTTTACAGGAATGAATAAATTAGAAAATATCGAATCTCTAATAAATAAAAACACAAAA
>JABGXK010000079.1 GCA_018675825.1 Flavobacteriales bacterium
ACACCAACTACAAAAGCTGATATTGGACATGATGAAGATATTTCAAGAGAAGATATATTGAAACATAATATTATCTCTGAAGAAGATTATGTTATGTTAGAGGAATATACATATGCTCTTTTTAATAGAGGTACTGAGATTGCTGTAGAGAAGGGTTTAATTCTTGTAGATACAAAATATGAGTTTGGTAAAGATATTAATGGTGTTATCACGTTAATTGATGAAATTCATACTCCTGATTCTTCTAGATATTTTTATTTAGAGGGATACGCTACAAGAATTAAAAATAATATTCCTCAAAAACAACTATCTAAGGAATTTGTTCGTCAATGGCTTATTGAAAATGGTTTTCAAGGAAAGGATGGACAATCTATTCCAGAAATGAGTGATGATTATTGCAATGAAGTTTCAGAAAGATATATAGAGCTTTTTGAATTAATTACAGGAGATAAGTTTATTAAGGAAGATGTCTCTAATGTTATTGTTAGGGTTGAAAAAAATATCTTAAATTACTTAAGTAATTAATTTTTGACTCTTGATCTGATTATATTAATTTTTTGTGTAACTTCTTTATTGATTCAGCTTTATTATAATTTGTTTTTTTTTAGAAAACTTATTTTTTTTAAGGATGTGAACAGTAGTTATCAGCCAAGTGTTTCAGTTATTATCTGTGCAAAGGATGAATATGAAAATCTAGAAAATTATCTTATCTCTATTCTTAATCAAGATTATCCAAATTTTGAGGTTATTGTTGTTAACGATCAATCAGTTGATAATTCAAAAATTTTATTAGAAAATTTAGTAAAAAGATTTAATAATTTAGTACTTGTCAATATTGATGATAATGTCAATCATTCTATAGGTAAAAAATTTGCTTTAACTATTGGTATTAAGACTGCTAAGCATGAACATTTATTACTATCTGATGCAGATTGTTTTGTTACTTCTAAGCATTGGATTTCTTCAATGGTTCATAATTTTAAATTATCAGATATTGTTTTAGGTTACGGTAACTATCAGAAGCAGCCAGGATTTTTAAATATGATGATTAGATTTGATTCCTATATTGTTGCTTTACAATATTTATCTTTTTCACTAAAATCATTAACCTATATGGGAGTTGGTAGAAATTTAGCATATAAAAAATCTTTATTTTTTAATAATAAAGGCTTTGCTAATCATCTTCATATTCCATCTGGGGATGATGATCTATTTATTTCTGAAGTTGCTATAGGAAAGGTCGTATCTATAGAGATATCAAAAAATTCTCATACATTCTCTAAAGCTGAAAAAGATTGGGGAAAATGGATTGTTCAGAAAAAAAGACATTTTAGTACATCACCATTATATAAAAAGAATATTAAGTTTTTGTTAGCTTTATTTCCATTATCACAGTTTGTATTTTTTTGCTCGTTAACTCTATTAATTTTATTTAATGCAAATATTATTTATTGGCTGCCAATTATAATTATTAAGTTATTTATGTCTTACTTAGTTAACTATATTCTTATGAAAAGACTAAACTGTTTTGATCTTATAATTTTTCAGCCTTTCTTAGAAATCTTTCATTTATGCTTTCATGGTTTATTGTTTGTTTTTAGTTCAAATCAAACTCCTAAAAGATGGAGCACATAAATATGAAATTAATACTCAAATATTTTCCTGATTTAACTGAAGATCAAAAATATAAGTTTAAAATGCTTAAAGATATTTATGAAGATTGGAATACTAAGATTAATGTAATTTCAAGAAAGGATATTGATCAGCTTTATTTAAAACATATATTGCATTCTTTATCTATTTCTAAAGTAATTTCTTTTATTAATGGAACAACTATTCTTGATGTTGGAACAGGAGGAGGTTTTCCTGGAATACCTTTAGCAATACTTTTTCCTAGATGCAATTTTGTTTTACTTGACAGTATTGCTAAGAAGATAAAAGTTGTTGATGCTGCTGTATTATCATTAAAACTAAATAATGTATCAACTATAACAGATAGGGTAGAGAACACTTCTATTAAATATGATTTTATAGTTAGTAGAGCCGTAACTAAAATGAAAGATTTTAAAAGACTGATTAAAGGAAAGGTTAATAATACTAGTAATAACACATTAAATAATGGTATACTCTATTTAAAAGGTGGTGATCTTAAGAATGAGCTTCTAGGAATTAATCATAAAAAATTCAATATATCTGATTTTTTTGATGAAGAATTTTTTAATACTAAAAAAATTATATACGTTAATTATTAGATTTTCTCACAATAGTATACTAGCTCATCTTTAGGGAGCGCATATCTTTCAACAAGCTTTGGGTCAATTTCATTTATAAAGTCGCTCTCAGTGACTTTAAAGCCTGCTGCTGATAATCTATCGCCATAGTCACGACCAAATAATCTTAGATGATCACTTTGCCAATATAGTTTCTCTCTTTCTTTAGGGTCAGTAACTGCTTTGTCTTCAATTGTTTTAGGGTTATTATTGTCAATAGGGACTTGAAAAATCCCCCATCCACCAGGTTTCATGACTCTAAAAAACTCAGTCATAACTTTTTGAGAGTCATCTACATGTTCAAGAACATGATTACAGATTACAACATCAAATGAATTATCTTCAAAAGGTATTTCATGAACATCCATTTTTACATCTGCCCAAGGAGAAATTAAATCTCCAGTTGTATAATCAATATTTTTCATTTTTTTAAACAGTTTAATAAAACAGTATTCAGGAGCAATGTGTAGGAATTTCAGTTTGTCTGAGAAAAAATTTGTTTTTTCTTTCATAAATAGCCACATTAATCTGTGTCTTTCTAAACTCAAGCTATCTGGAGCAATCGCGTTTTCCCTTG
>JABGXK010000080.1 GCA_018675825.1 Flavobacteriales bacterium
CACCTCCAATTCATCAACAGTGGGAAGCGGCAGGATTTGTAGTTTGCTCATTTGTACCTAGAATGTACGATTATCACCCAGAAGCTATTCCTGCTCCTTATCATCATTCAAATATTGATTCTGAAGAATTATTATATTATGTAGATGGAGATTTTATGAGTAGAAATAATATACAAAAAGGACAAATAACTCTTCACCCAGGGGGGATTCCTCATGGACCTCATCCAGGTGCAATAGAGAGAAGTGTAGGGCAAAAAGCGACTGAAGAACTTGCTGTAATGATTGACCCTTTCAACCCTGTAATGATTACAGAGGAAGCTCTTAAGTTAGAAGTAGACGATTATTATAAAAGTTGGAAGTAAAAAATAGAAAAATGAAAGATTTAACAAAAGTAGAAAACTTTAATTACGGATTAGAAAAGATATTTTCAGAGGCAGATGATTTTTTGCCAATTTTAGGAACTGATTATGTAGAGTACTATGTAGGAAATGCAAAACAAGCAGCTCATTTTTATAAAACAGCTCTTGGGTTTCAATCTCTTGCTTATGCAGGACTAGAAACAGGGATGAAGGATAGAACTTCTTATGTTGTGGTGCAAGATAAAATTAGATTAGTTTTTACAACTCCTATGCCAGGAACTGATAAAACTGCAATTGATGAACACATTACAAAACATGGTGATGGGATCAAAGTAATTGCACTTTGGGTAGAGGATGCAAAAAAGGCTTGGGAAGAAACAACTAAAAGAGGAGCGAAATCTTATTTTGAACCTAGAACTGAAAAAGATAAAGATGGTGAAGTTGTAAGAGCAGGAATTCATACTTATGGTGATACAGTTCATGTTTTTGTTGAGCGTAAAAATTATAAAGGAACTTTTATGCCAGGATTTGAAAAGTGGGAATCGCATTACAACCCTACTTTATGTGGATTAAAATATATTGACCATATGGTAGGGAATGTGGGGTGGGGAGAAATGAATGTTTGGGCAAAATTCTATAATGAAATTATGGGATTTGCTAACCTTATTACTTTTGATGATAAAGATATTTCCACTCAATTTACTGCACTAATGAGTAAAGTGATGACTAACGGAAATGGAAGGATTAAATTCCCAATTAATGAGCCTGCAGAAGGAAAAAAGAAATCTCAAATTGAGGAATATTTAGATTTTTATGGAGGTCCTGGTTGCCAGCATATTGCAGTTGCAACTGATGATATTGTATTTACTGTTTCAGAAATGAAAAAGAGAGGGGTTGAATTTCTTTATGTTCCTGGTACTTATTATGATACGGTAGGAGGGAGAGTAGGGGAAATTGAAGAGGACATGAATATCTTAAAAGAACATGGCATAATGGTGGATAGAGATGAAGAAGGTTATTTACTTCAGATTTTTACAAAACCATTAACAGATAGACCAACTTTATTTTTTGAAATTATTCAAAGAAAAGGAGCTCAATCATTCGGAAAAGGAAATTTTCAAGCTCTTTTCGAATCCATTGAAGCAGAACAAAAAAGAAGAGGAACTTTATAGATTAACTTTTTTCTATGAAAAAAATGTATAATTAAAGAAAATAACTTATAAATTTTATAATAATGAATATTAAAATATATGGTGCAGACTGGTGCCCAGATTGCGTAACTGCAAAGAAATTCTTAAACTCAAAAGAAGTTGAAATTGAATATATTGACATTACTGACAATAATGAAGCTATAGCACTGATAGAAAAAATAAATAATGGAAAAAGAGTAATCCCAACTTTAATGATAGATGGAGTGAGTTATACAAACCCAGGTATTAATGGGTTAATAAAAATATTAGAACAATAGCTGGTAATTTTTTTAATTTATAACAATAATGAAAAAACTTCTACTTATTTCAGTAATAGCATCCCTATTTACAGCTTGTAAAAAGGAGACAATTATCCGTAATATTTTTAATACTACTCCATTTGTAATTGAAACTCCATACGGATTTCCAGAAATAATATTAGAAACGGATAATCCTTTAACTAAAGAGGGAGTTTTTTTAGGAAAAATACTTTATTCGGATAATATTTTATCTACAAATGGAAACTCATGTTCTACCTGTCATTTGCAAGAGTATGCTTATTCAGTTCCGGGAAATGGTCCAACTGGAAATAATGTAATGCCTCACTTTAATCTTGCTTGGAAAAAGAATTATGGTTGGACTGGAGCAGAGCAAATACTTGAAAATGTTGATTTAGGTGACTTAGAAGATGGGAATCCTTTTTTAAATAATAATGGAGTACTCGGACAAAATGATTCTATTTTAGCAAGGTTTAAACGACACCCTCAATATAGAGATTTATTTCAAAAAGCATTTGATGTTAATATTATAAAAGTTACTGAAAACGTTAGAAAACAATATATTAGTTACGCTTTATCACAGTTTATGAGAACGCTAATTACTGCTAATAGTAAGATTGATAAATACCTTAGAGGAGAATTGCAACTCACACCTTCTGAATTAAATGGATATGCAATATTCAATTCCGAAAAAGGGGATTGTTTTCATTGTCATGGAACGGCTATGTATACAGATCATTATTTTCATAATAATGGTATAAATGCTATGCATTTAGGAATAAATAAAGGAAGGTATTTAGTTACAAATGATGTGGATGACATGGGTAAGTTTTACTCACCAAGTCTCAGAAATATTGAACTTACAGCTCCTTATATGCATGATGGTAGATTTGCAACATTGGAAGAAGTGGTTGATCATTATAATTCTGGCGGAATTTACTCATCTACTATTGATCCATTAATGAAAAAGGTAGGAGTAGGTCTTCAATTGACAAATCAAGAAGAAAAGGATTTAGTCGCTTTCTTGAAAACCCTAACGGATAATGAATTTATTGGAAATATATACTGACATTTACTCTAAACAGTATGCCTAGGTTTAATTGATTTTAACTAATTATTTAAATTCTAAAGTTTTACTTAATAAAGAATATATATTCAAATAAAATTAGATTATGAACATTATTGATTTTGACTTTATTAGTTTTGCTATTAG
>JABGXK010000081.1 GCA_018675825.1 Flavobacteriales bacterium
AATAGTTGAGCTCTTACGTTTACTTAGTTTAGCATCAATGGAGAGAATTTCTTCTAATTTGTGATAGAGTACCTGATAATGTCTTTCAGAAGTCTTAGCAATAATATGAGTTTCTATTTCATCAGAATAAGAACTTAAACCTACAGCATCTCTTTGTTTTTTTAATAAATTTATTAGAACACCTGTTGCATAGACACTAAAAAGAACTTTGTTTGGTTGATCTAAAGATAGAGAATTAAAATTTGGATAATACATTGATGACGATGAATCTATAATTATCTGACATCTTAAATTAGTTTCTTCTTCATATTTTTTAACAAAGAGTTTATCAGATCTTGCAAATAATTTCCAATCAATATTGCGAGTGCTTTCACCAGTATTATATAATCTATGCTCAGCAAATTCAACAGAAAAACCATGATAAGGACTTTTATGCTTTCCAGTAATAAAACCTTCAACTACTTGTTTAGCAAAAAACTCAATATTATGAGAAAGTTTAATTTGATCTATATCTTGCATAAAAAAAGGGCACTGAGCCCTAATTATAACAATTAAAAATAATTACATATGAGCTTCTAACTTCTCTAAAATCTGAGATTTTGGAACAGCACCAACTAATTTATCAACTACTTCACCATTTTTAAAAACAAGTAATGTTGGAATATTCCTTACGCCATATTTAACAGATGTATCAGAATTACTATCAACATCAACTTTTCCGATAACAGCTTTTCCTTCTAATTCAGTATGTAGCTCATCAACAATAGGCCCTATCGTTCTGCATGGCCCACACCATGTTGCCCAGAAGTCAACCAATACTGGCTTATCTGAATCTAATACTATTTCTTGAAAATTTTGATCTGTAATTTCTAATGCCATTTCTTTAATTTTAATTTATTCACAAATTTATAAATTTATTTCAATCAATTTATGCTTAATGTTATCTCTTCTAAACTATTTATCTCATCAATAAAATTTTTATTAATATCAACCTTTAATTTTCTAGATAACAAATCAACATCATAATTTTTTTCTGAATCAATAAGACTTAATATTAAAGAGTGTTTCCCTTTGTTTTTCTTAATAATATTTACAGTCTTATCTACAATCATTTCAGATAAATTATTTAAACTTATCCGTAAAACAACATCCCTAACTTGATTATCAATTATTTCTGAAAGTAAGCTAATATTAGCAATCTTAAATTCTAAATCATCATTATAAAATTTCTTTTTTACTCTTCCGCTTATATGCAGTAACCAAGAGGGTTCTAAAAAAGATTTAAATTTAATATAATCATCTCCAAAGATGAAAAACTTGTAAGACCCATGATAATCTTCTAACTGTAGAACACCAAATTTTTTTCCATTTTGTGTTTCTTTATGCTCAACATCAATAACAACTCCTGAAAACTGCATCTCTTTATTTACGACCTTATCTAAATCTAATAATAAAGATAGATTAGAATTACAAAAATTTTTAATTTCTAATTGATAATCATCAAGGGGATGACCTGAAAGATAGATTCCTACTACTTCTTTTTCTTTTGATAACAGATCCATAGTTGACCATTCCTCACAATCAAGAAAAGCAGGTGCTTTAACTAGAGAATCAATACTATTACCAAACATATCAAATTGATTTGAATTTTTATCATCTTGAAGTTTATTACCAAATTTTATCATCTTTTCTATATAGCTCTGCTCATTTTCCTTTTCAAAATATTGTGATCTTTTTATTCCAAATGAATCAAAACCTCCAGAATAGGCTAAACTTTCTAAAGTTCTTTTGTTAGCAGATCTTAAATCAACTCTTGAAACGAAATCCTCAAAACTTTTATAATGACCATTTTCTTTTCTTTCATTAACTATTGCATTTACAGCACCTTCACCAACTCCCTTAATTGCTCCTAATCCAAATCTAACTTCTCCTTCTTTATTAACTGCAAATTTAAAAAAACTTTCATTTACATCAGGAACTAAAACCTTAACACCCATATACTTACACTCTTCCATATAAAGTGATATATCCTTTATGTCTTTCATGTGGTTTGTTAATATTGCTGCCATTAA
>JABGXK010000082.1 GCA_018675825.1 Flavobacteriales bacterium
TAGATGTTGTAGCACCACCAATAATAAGTGGAATATTAAAATTATTTCTATCCATCTCTTGAGCAACATAAATCATCTCATCTAATGATGGTGTTATTAATCCACTCAGCCCAATTACATCTACTTTGTGTTTAATTGCTTCAGATAATATCTTATCACAGGAAACCATTACTCCTAAATCAATAATTTCATAATTATTACAACCCAGAACAACTCCAACAATATTTTTACCAATATCATGAACATCACCCTTTACTGTAGCTAGTAAAATTTTACCAGCACTACTTTTTTCACCTTTTCCTTTCTCAATATATGGGGTTAGTATAGCAACAGCCTTTTTCATTACTCTAGCACTTTTCACAACCTGAGGAAGAAACATTTTTCCAGATCCAAACAGATCTCCAACGACACTCATACCATCCATTAATGGCCCCTCAATAACATCAATAGGTTTATCCAGTTTTTGTCTAGCCTCTTCAACATCTTGATCTATAAAAGAAACTATGCCTTTAACTAAAGAATATGATAACCTTGCCTCAACTGTTGTATCTCTCCATGACAGGTCTTCAATTCTTTGCTTTCCTTCACCTTTTAAATTCTCGGCAAGCTCCAAAAGTCTCTCTGTTGCTTGATTATCTTTATTTAATAAAACATCTTCAACTGCTACTAATAATTTTTCTGGAATATCAGCATATACCTCTATCATACCAGCATTTACTATCCCCATATCTAAACCATTATTTATAGCATGATATAAAAAAGAAGAGTGCATTGCTTCTCTCACAATATTATTTCCTCTAAAAGAAAAAGACACATTACTAACTCCACCACTAACCTTAGCAAAAGGCAAATTTGCTTTAATCCATTTTGTAGCTTCAAAAAAATCAACAGCATAATTGTTATGTTCTTCAATTCCAGTTGCTACAGTTAGAATATTAGGATCAAAGATTATATCTTCCGCTGGAAAACCAACTACTTTTGTAAGAATATTATATGCCCTTTCGCATATTCTAATCTTGTCTTTATATTCAACTGCTTGACCTTTTTCATCAAAAGCCATAACCACAACAGCAGCACCATACCTCATAATCGTTTTAGCGTGATGGATAAATACATCTTCACCCTCCTTTAAAGAAATAGAATTTACTATTCCTTTTCCTTGAACACACTTTAATCCCTCCTCAATTATTTCCCATTTAGATGAATCAACCATAATTGGTACTCTAGAAATATCTGGATCTGAAGCAATAAGATTTAAAAAATGGACCATAGACTCTTTACCATCTAACATACCATCATCCATGTTTACATCAATTGCTTGAGCTCCACCATCTACCTGGCTTAAAGCAACTGAAAGAGCTTCCTCAAAATTATCTTCTTTTATAAGGCGTTTAAATTTTATTGAACCCATTACATTAGTTCTCTCACCAATATTTGCAAAATTGCTTTCTTTTGAAATTGTAACTGCTTCAAGACCACTTAATCGCATTGCTTTTCTAATTTCAGGCTTTTCTCTTGGAGAATACCTAATAGCTAAATCAGAGAAAGCTTTAATATGATCGGGAGTTGTGCCACAACATCCCCCAATAATATTAACTAATTTACTTTGCATAAAATCCTCAAGTTGAATAGCCATAGCGTTTGGACTTTCATCATACTCACCCATTTCATTTGGAAGTCCAGCATTAGGATATGCACTAATAAAAAAAGGTGCTTTATCAGATAATTCTTTTATATATGGACGCATAGCTTTTGTGCCTAAAGCACAATTAAAACCAATACTTAATAATGGTATATGTGAAATTGAATTTAAGAATGCTTCAGCAGTTTGTCCAGATAAAGTTCTGCCACTTTCATCAGTTATCGTACCTGAAACCATTATTGGAAGTCTAATATTTAAATCCTCAAAAACATCCTCAACAGCAAACAAAGCAGCCTTACAATTAAGAGTGTCAAAAACTGTTTCTATTAAAATCAAATCTGAACCACCTTTTATTAAACCTCTAGCCTGTTCTGTATAAGCACTTCTTAATTGATCAAATGATATCTGTCTAAAAGCAGGATTTTCAACATCAGGAGATATTGAAGCTGTTCTATTTGTAGGACCTATTGAGCCAGCAACAAACCTTGGTTTTTCAATAGTTGAACATAAATCAGCAATCTCTTTAGCTATTTTTGCAGATTGATAGTTCAGCTCATAAACGATTGAAGATAAATTATAATCTTCTTGAGCAATACTTGTACTACTAAAAGTATTAGTTTCAATTATATCTGCTCCAGCATCAAGATATTCCTTATGAATAGCTTTAATTATATCGGGTCTTGTTATAGATAATAAATCA
>JABGXK010000010.1 GCA_018675825.1 Flavobacteriales bacterium
AAGAAAAATCAGAATTTGATGTTATTCTTAAAGAAGCTGGACCTTCAAAACTAAAAGTTGTTAAAGCTGTAAAAGAATTAACAGGTCTTGGATTAAAAGATGCAAAGGATATTGTAGATAGCGCTCCAAAAGCTGTTAAAGAAGCAGTTAGTAAAGATGAAGCTGAAGGGATTAAAAAATCTCTTGAAGAAGCTGGTGCAGTAGTTGAGTTAAAATAAGCTCCTTTCTTTTTTATAGGTTTAAATCTTATTTTATAAATAAGATTTAAGCCATTTTTTGTTTCCTGTGTAACACTTTTTGTAATTAAAAATAAAATTGTTTTGAATAAAAAAACTTTATCTCCTAGAATTAATTTTGCATCAATAGATAACCATGTTGGTTATCCAGATTTTTTAGATATTCAACTTATTAGTTTTCAATCTTTCTTTCAAACTGGAACAACTTTAGAAGAAAGAAGAAATGAGGGTTTATATAAAACTTTTACAGAGTTATTTCCTATTACTGATTCAAGAAATAATTTTGTTTTAGAATTTATAGATTATTTGGTAGATCCTCCTAGGTACTCTATTAAGGAATGTATTGATCGTGGATTGACCTTTAAAGTACCGTTAAAGGTAAAATTAAAACTATATTGTACTGATCCTGAACATGAGGATTTTGAAACAATTATACAAGATGTGTATTTTGGAAATATTCCTTTTATGACACCTAAAGGAACTTTTGTTATAAATGGTGCGGAAAGAGTTGTTGTTTCTCAGTTACATAGATCTCCAGGTGTATTCTTTGGCCAAAGTTTTCATTCAAATGGTACTAAGTTATATTCTGCAAGAGTTATACCTTTTAAAGGATCATGGATTGAGTTTACTACTGATATTAACAATGTTATGTATGCTTATATCGATAGAAAGAAAAAATTACCTGTTACTACTTTGTTAAGAGCTATAGGTTACGAAAGTGATAGAGATATATTAGAAATTTTTAATTTAGCTGATGAGGTAAAAGTTACAAAAAGCGGTCTTAAAAGAGTTGTCGGGAGAAGTTTAGCTGCTAGGGTTTTAAAATCTTGGGTCGATGATTTTGTAGATGAGGATACAGGTGAACTTGTTCCAATTGAAAGAAATGAAGTTATTTTAGAAAGAGATACGATTATAGAAATAAGTCATATATTGGAAATTGTAAATTCTGGTTCTGAGACTATTTTACTTCACAAGGATGGTGAAAAAGCTGGCGATCATTCAATTATTCATAATACATTACAAAAGGATCCTTCTAATTCAGAAGTTGAAGCGGTAAGACATATTTATAGACAGTTAAGAAGTGCTGAAGCACCAGATGATGAAACTGCAAGAGGGATTATTGATAAATTGTTCTTTTCTGATCAAAGATATAGTCTTGGCCATGTTGGTAGATTTAGGATTAATAGAAGATTAGGTTTAGATGTTAATTTAGATAAACATGTATTGACAAATGAAGATATTGTTTCAATCATTAGTAATTTAATTCAACTTGTAAATTCTAAAGTTGACGTTGATGATATTGATCATTTAAGTAATAGAAGAGTAAGAACAGTAGGCGAACAATTATCAAATCAATTTTCTGTCGGTCTTAGTAGAATGGCTAGAACTATTAGAGAAAGAATGAATGTTAGAGATAATGAAGTCTTTACACCGATTGATTTAATAAATGCAAAAACTCTTTCTGCAGTAATAAATTCTTTTTTTGGTACGAGTCAGCTATCTCAATTTATGGATCAAACAAATCCACTTGCTGAAGTAACACATAAAAGAAGAGTTTCGGCTTTAGGGCCTGGTGGATTAACTCGAGAACGCGCTGGATTTGAGGTTAGAGATGTTCATTATACTCATTATGGAAGACTTTGTCCTATCGAAACTCCAGAAGGACCTAATATTGGTCTTATATCCTCTTTGTGTGTTTTTGCAAAGGTTAATGATTTAGGATTTATTGAAACACCTTATAGATTAGCTGAGGGTGGAAAAGTTAATTTTAAGAAATCTCCAATTTATTTAACTGCTGAACAAGAAGAAGGTCATATAATTGCCCAAGCTAATGCTCCTTTAAATAAAGATGGATCTTTTGATAATGATAGGATTAAATCTAGAAGAGAACATGATTATTTAGTTGCTGAACCATCTAATGTAACAATGATGGATGTTGCTCCAAATCAGATTGCTTCAATAGCAGCTTCATTAATTCCTTTTTTAGAACATGATGATGCAAATAGAGCTTTGATGGGTTCAAATATGATGCGTCAAGCTGTACCTTTATTAAGGACTGATGCTCCAATTGTAGGAACTGGATTAGAGCCACATGTAGCTAAAGACTCAAGAACGATGATAAATGCAGAAGGAGATGGGGTTGTAAGTTATGTTGATTCAGATAAAATTACTATTATTTATAATCAAGATGATACTCAAAAACTTGTAAGTTTTGATGAGAATACAAAGGATTATTTTTTAACTAAATTTCAAAAAACAAATCAGAGAACTTGTATTAATAATCAACCTATTGTTAGAGTTGGTGATAAAGTTACAAAAGGTCAGGTTCTTTGTGAAGGGTATGCAACACAAAATGGGGAGTTAGCTATTGGTAGGAATTTAAAAGTTGCTTTTATGCCATGGAAGGGTTATAATTTTGAAGATGCTATTATATTATCAGAACGAGTAGTTAGAGAAGATTTATTTACTTCATTACATATTTCTGAATATTCTGTAAATGTTAGAGAAACTAAGCGTGGAGCAGAAGAGTTAACAGCTGATATTCCAAATATAAGTGAAAATGCTACAAAAGATTTAGATGAGAATGGAATGATTCGTATTGGTTCATATGCTAAAACAGGTGATATTTTAATTGGAAAAATTACACCTAAAGGTGAATCTGATCCAACTCCAGAAGAAAAGTTATTGAGAGCTATTTTTGGAGAAAAAGCTGGAGATGTCAAGGATGCTTCATTGAAGACTAAACCTGCAAATCAAGGTGTTGTAATAGGTAAGTCATTATTTAACAAAACAGTTAAAGATCGTAGAGCTAAATCTCAAGATAAAATTGATCTTGAAGTTATTGATACAGAATTTTCGAATGCAAATTTGGTTCTAAAGAATTTATTAGCTTCAAAATTATATAATGTAATTGGAGGTAAAGCTTCTAAGGGTGTTAAAAATATTTTAGGAGAAGAAATTATTTCAAAGAGTACTAAGTTTACTAAGAAAATAATTTTGAATCTTGATTTTACAATGGTGGATCCATATAAATGGACTTCTAGTGAAGAAAATAATATTTTAATTAACAAAATCATTTCTAATTATTTAAGAAAGTATAATGAAATATTTGGAGATTATAGAAGGAAAAGATTTGCAATTACTGTTGGTGATGAGTTACCAAATGGTGTGTTACAGCTTGCTAAAATCCAGATTGCTCAGAAAAGAAAGGTAAAAGTAGGTGATAAGCTTGCAGGTAGACATGGTAATAAAGGAATTGTTTCTAGAGTAGTTAGAGATGAAGATATGCCTTTCTTAGAAGACGGAACACCAGTAGATATTATTTTAAATCCTTTAGGGGTTCCGTCTAGAATGAATCTTGGTCAGATTTATGAAACAATTTTAGGTTGGGCTGGTGATAAATTATCTAAGAAATATTTTACTCCTGTCTTTGATGGAGCTAGTATAGATCAGATTAATGCAGAAACTGATGAGGCTTGTTTGCCAAGACTTGGTCAGACTTATCTGTATGATGGTGGTACTGGTGAAAGATTTGAACAAACTGCAACAGTTGGTATTATATATATGCTTAAACTTGGTCATCTAATTGATGATAAGATGCATGCTCGTTCTATTGGACCCTATTCTTTAATTACTCAACAACCATTAGGAGGTAAGGCACAATTTGGAGGTCAGAGGCTTGGAGAAATGGAAGTTTGGGCTTTG
>JABGXK010000083.1 GCA_018675825.1 Flavobacteriales bacterium
CTAAATTATCAAAGCCTGCATTTTCTAATTCAAACTCTCTACCTAATGCATCATCAATCGTTAAATAATGACCAACAGCATAAACAACATTACCATCATCAAGAGTTATACTTTCTAAATCTTCTAAACTTAATAATTTATTAATAACTTTTGCAGGTATACCATCATTATAAACTCCAAGCTGAATTTTATACTTAACCCCTTTAAAATCATTAACATCATTATCCTTAGTATTATAAAGATTATTAAAAGCATTTGCCTTTGCAATTAAATAAGCATTAATTGTTTTAAAATCATCCCTTGAAATCTCGTTTTCATTATAATAATTTGCAAATTTTCTAGAAGCTACTTCATCTGAATTATACATGCTCTTAAATTTATCTCCCTTTAAGGTAACGCCTTTTTCATCAACAATAGCGCCAGCTAAAGAATTCTTTTCTTTATCAATATAGTCTGCAATCCCATCATTATCTGAATCTAAAGGACAACCTGTTTCATCAACTTTAATTCCAGTAGGTGTTTCTGGACAATAATCATTTATATCTAACACTAGATCCCCATCTTGATCAGCAAGATCTAATTGATCGAAATTTACTTCAGAATAATATTTTTCCTTTAAATAATCTTTTCCACTTGGTTTTGGAGTAAACAGATCGTAATGTATTGAAAAATTAAGTACAACATAGTTATCATTTAAATCATCACCAGCTTTATCAATATCTACTTGAGATAAAGTGTAATTTAACGATGCATCAAATCTTATTCTATCAGACATGTTTAGCATTAAACCAACACCTACAGGAATTACAAGGCCAGATTCCTTATCTATATATTGAGAACTAAAAGCTGGATTTAGTGTCTTAAATGTTAAACGTTGAAGTCCTAAGCCAATAAAAGGATTGATTAAGGATTTTTTATTATTATTAAAATTATAATTTAAATAAATTCCTAGAGCACTAAATTCAGAAATAAACTCACTTTGCAAAGAACCATCATCAGAATTATATTCTTTTTCAGAAAAATTTGAAGGACTTGTAAATAAAAAGGACAAATCAATATTCTTATCTAAATTTAATCTCATTCCTGCAACATAACCCATATCTCCAGATAGATAATTTGATTCTGTTCCAGCAATACCTCCTTGATAATTATAAAAATTTGTACCTAAAGTAAGTCTAGGACTTAATGGTATACTATTTGCTTCAGTATTAGGAATATGTTGAGCAAAAACAGAAACTGAACAAACTAAAAGATATATGAGAAGAATCTTTGCTAAGTAATTATTCATCTTAAATGATTTTATATTGGCGTAAAAATAGGAAAAAATTAAGAAAATACATTTTTATATCTAAAAGATAAAGTAAACTATAACTCATTCTTAAGAAAATTAGCAGTATAACTATCAGAAGAACTAACAATCTGTTCTGGCGAACCTTCACACACAATATAACCTCCTTTATCACCCCCTTCCTTTCCAAGATCTATGATATAATCAGCAACTTTTATTACATCCATATTATGCTCAATAATTAAAACCGTATTACCTTTATTGACAATTGATTCTAATACTTGAAGTAAAACTTTTACATCTTGAAAATGAAGTCCTGTTGTTGGTTCATCAAGAATATAAAAAGTATTTCCAGTACTTCTTTTTGAAAGTTCAGAGGCTAATTTAATTCTTTGAGCTTCTCCTCCTGAGAGTGTTGTTGCAGATTGACCTAAAGTCACATATCCCAGTCCTACATCTTTCAAAGTTCTTATTTTTCTAATAATTGTTGGGATATTTTCAAAAAAATCTACAGCTTGATTAATAGTTAAATTTAATATATCAGAAATCGATTTTCCTTTAAATCTTACATCTAAAGTTTCTCTGTTATAGCGCATACCATTACAATCCTCACAATGAACTAAAACATCAGGAAGAAAATTCATCTCAATAGTTCTCTTACCAGCTCCTTTACACGCCTCACATCTTCCTCCGATTACATTAAAAGAAAATCTACCAACTTTATAGCCCCTAATCTTAGATTCCTCTAGATTAGCATATAAATCTCTTATATCAGAAAAAACTCCAGTATAAGTTGCTGGATTTGATCTTGGCGTTCTTCCTATAGGAGCTTGATTTATTTCAATAACTTTATCAATATTTTCAATACCTATAAGGTTCTCATATGCAAGAGGAATTTTTTCTGCTCTAAAAAAATAACTGTTTAAAATAGGGTATAAGGTTTCATTAATTAAAGTAGACTTACCACTACCAGAAACTCCAGTAACACAACACAATAAACCTAAAGGTATTTTAACATTAATTTCTTTAAGATTATTTCCTTTTGCAGATAATAATTGTAAAAACTTACCATTTCCTTTTCTTCGAGTCTTAGGAATAGTAATTTCTTTTCTTCCATTTAAGTAATCAGAAGTAATATGATTTACCTCTAATATCTCTTTATAAGTTCCACTGGAAACAACTTCACCACCATGAATTCCTGCATCAGGGCCCATATCAATTATGTAATCTGCATTACATATCATTTCTTTATCATGTTCAACAACAATTACAGAATTTCCGATATCTCGAAGTTTTTTTAAAGATTCGATAAGTTTTAGGTTATCTCTTTGATGTAGACCAATGCTAGGTTCATCTAATATATATAATACATTAGTAAGCTGCGTTCCTATTTGTGTTGCTAAACGTATTCTTTGAGCTTCTCCACCTGAGAGTGTTTTAGATGATCTATTAAGAGTTAAATAAGATAATCCAACATCAATTATAAACTGAACTCTAGTTAATAATTCTTTTACAATTTGTTTTGCTATTATTTTATGTTTGTGACTTAAAGAGGATTCAATAGATAATAACCAAGCCTTCAAACTCTCAATATCCATATTAACAACATCAAATATTTTCTTATTAGTTATTTTAAAATTAGAGGATTGCTTATTTAATCGACTTCCTAGGCAAGATTCACAAGTATGAGAAGACATATATCGTAAAGCCCAGCGTTCAATACTTTTAATAGAAGAACTTCTTAATTGTTCCTCAATAAAATTTACAATTCCTAAAAAATCTATCTTGTACTGCTTAGATATTCCTGCTGATTTAAATTTTACTTTTATATTATCCTTAGTTCCATAAAAAATTATATCAATAGCCTCTTTACTAATTTCTTTTATGGGAGTATTTAAAGTAAAATCATATTTTTTTCCTATGATTTCTAGCTGATCAGTTATCCATGAAGAATTTTTATTGTCTAAAGGAGCAATACCACCTTTATTAATGCTTAATAGTTTATTAGGTATTAGCTTATTGAGATCTACAGATTTAAAAACACCTAATCCATTGCATTTAGGACATGATCCTCTTGGAGAATTAAATGAAAAAGAACTTGGTTCAGGATTCTTATATGCTATTCCTGTTGTTGGACACATTAGGTTTCTACTAAAATATCTTGGGGTATTATTTTTTGATGAGACAACCATCATCACACCATCGCCAAAATTTAAAGCTAATTTAATTGATGATATTAAACGTTTATGGTTTTTATTAGTAACTTTTATCCTGTCAATGACAACTTCTATATTATGAGTTTTATATCGATCTAGTTTTAAAGAAGGAGTAATGTCAATAATTTCATCATTAACTCGTACCTTTAAATATCCCTGCTTAGCCAATTTAAAAAATAGCTCCCCATAATGTCCTTTTCTTGAACGTATAACAGGAGACAAGATAGATAGAGACTGATTCTGAAAGTCTTTTAAAAGCAAATCTAAGATCTGATTATCATTAAAACTAATCATTTTCTCATTTGTATTATATGAATACGCTACTCCAACTCTAGAGTAAAGTAAACGTAAGTAATCATATATCTCAGTGATAGTTCCAACAGTCGACCTAGGATTTTTCGATGTAGTTTTTTGTTCTATAGCAACAACAGGACTTAAGCCAGTTATCTTATCAACTTCTGGGCGCTCCATATTACCTATAAATTGTCGAGCATAGGCATTAAACGTTTCTAGATATCTCCTTTGACCTTCGGCATGAATTGTGTCAAATGCTAGTGATGATTTCCCACTACCACTTTTACCAGTTATAACAACAAGTTTATTTCTGGGAATCTTTAAATTTATATTCTGTAAATTATGTACACGAGCACCATAAATAGCTATAGAATCTTGCTGGCTTTTCATTATTTAAATCTTTCACTTTCATCAATATCATCAAAAACTAAAAGATCAAGATTTGTAGGAATATCAATATAATAAATTCTTCTTGATTTATCTGGTAGAGATGATGTCCTTAACCAAGGATTATATTTCTTTAAAGTTTTATAATTAATCTTATTATTCTTTGCAAAGAAATACAAATCATTAATTGTAGAATCTACTCTAACTTGATTTACTTGTGGAAATTTATATAAGTCACTATTTCTAAAAACAAAACCATATTTCTTAGGATTTTCCATAATCTCTTTAATAACTATAATTCTAAATACATATCTTGAAGTTTCATCATTTAAATGCAGATTAAAATAATTATTTGTTTCCTGTTTAAGCATTTTTCTTCTAGCACCATTTATACCCATATTATAAGATGCTGCTGCCATTGTCCAGCTACCAAATTCATCATAAGCTTTTTGAAGATATTCACAGGCTACTTCAGTAGATTTGACAAGATGATACCTTTCATCAATTGCATTGTTAACCTCTAAACCATACTCTTTTGCTGTTCCTTTCATAATTTGCCAGAATCCCGCAGCACCTGAGGGAGATACTTGATTTTCAAACCCGCTCTCAATTAATGCTAAATATTTAAAATCATTAGGAATATTATTCTTAGCCAGAATTTCCTCGATAATAGGAAAATATTTATTTGCTCTTTTAAAATAGAGCATAGTATTAGATTGCCAATAAATATTTTTCAACAACTCTTTATCAAGCCTTTCCCATATATCTAATGAGCTTTCTGGTACATCTTCATTTGCAAACTTTAAATTATTAGGCTTTACAATTGAATAAACTTTATATTTATTATTAAATCCTTGTTGATGAACATTATCAGATGTATTGAGATATGAAGAGAAAATAAAAAATTGAGATAAAAATATTACTGAAATAACTACTAGTAAAACTACTACTTTTCTAATCATTAAATTTAGTTTTAAAATCTTTAAAATATTGTGAATTACTATCCTTAATTGAAATAATTGGATTCTCTATTTCCCAATCAATCGATAAATCTTCATCATCCCAAGCAATACTTCCTTCTGATTCTTTATTATAAAATTCAGAACATTTATATGAAAATATTGTATTATCTTCTAATGTAATAAATCCATGTGCAAAACCTTTAGGGATAAAAAAGGATTTAAAGTTCTTTTCACTTAAAGTTACAGAATAATGCAAACCATATGTAGGAGAATTTGATCGAATATCAACTGCAACATCCAAAACAGATCCTTTAATTACTCGAACTAATTTACTTTGGGAATATGGTGGGTTTTGAAAATGTAAGCCTCGCAAAACTCCTTTAGAAGATAAAGATTGATTATCTTGAACAAAATTTTCTTCTATACCAATCTTTTTAAAACTATTTAAATTCCAACTTTCAAAAAAAAAGCCTCTATCATCTAAAAAAATTTCTGGTTCAATAACTATCAAGCCATCTATATTTGTTTTAGTAATTTTCATAAAAAAATTTAATTCCCAAATATAAAAAAATGAATATTGCTAATAACAAGAAATTTAAACAATAAATGTATTTTTGTAAACAAAATATATAATCATGAAAACACCTCAAATAATAGTAATTTGTTTGGTTATCTTAAGCTCTTCATGTACAGAAGAACCAAAATATAAAACTCCAAAAACAGATATAGAAAGATTTTCCTATTCTATTGGGGTAAATGTAGCTACATCTATGAAAGAAAAACATGATTTAAAAGAAATTGATGCCCTATCTATTGCTAAAGGTTTTGATGATGTTATTTATGACAAAAAACTTGATATTGAGCTTCTTGGAACTGATTCTATTTTAAATGACTATTTCGATAAATTATCTCAAGCAATTAAATTTGAACAAGCAGCTCAAGCGCTTAAAGAAGGAGAAGAATATATGATAGAAAATGCAAAAAAAGAAGGTGTTTTAACAACAAAGTCAGGATTGCAATATGAAGTATTAAAATCAGGTGTTAAAGGTACAAAAATCCAAGAAAACAATGTAGTTACATTTCACTATCAGGCTTCTTTAATTAATGGGGAAGTTTTTGCTAGTTCAATTGGGGAAACACCTTCCCAAATGCCAACAGTAATCTCACAATCGACAATAACTGGATTGTATGAAGCCTTACTATTAATGAGTGTTGGAGATCAATATAAATTTACCATTCCTGCAAAACTAGCATATAGAAATGAAAGCCCTAAGGGTTCTCCTATCCCACATGGATCAACATTAATTTTTGTTATTGAAGTTATAAACCTTACTACAATCGAAGGAACACAACTTTAATTAATAAGGATTTTAATAAAAAATTATTTTTCTATTTACAAACTTAGAATCAACCGCAATTTCTAAGAAGTAAGTCCCTTTTGAATAACCTTCCAAGTTAATTTGTTTAATATATTCTCCAATGAACTTCTCTTTTATTTCAGAATATATAGGAATTCCTAGCACATTAAGTACTCTAATATTAAGATCCGTTATTTCACTAACACTAAATGTTATATTAAATATATTATTAGATGGATTAGGAAATATATCTAAATTAGAAATAGTCTTACCTCCATTTAATCTGATAGATCCTGGTTGAATCCAAAAAACTGGTGCTGTCCATATTGGAGATCTATATGCGGTAATATTAGAATCACAGAAAGTTCTTCCTTGTGCTCTATAAGATTCTCCAGATTTAAGACCAAACTTATTTACAAAGAACGTTGGATAATAAATTCCAAATCCTCCTGCTGTCTGCCAGTTAGAGCCTAATGTATCTACTCTTAATATGATTCGAGCAAATACGTAAGTACCTGTCGTATCCCATGTAAACTTAGCCTTAGAAGTATTATTTGTAAATGTCTGAACAGAAAGATTATTCATATCCGGACATACATCAGCTGTAGTAAACTGAACTGGAACTGAGTAATTAGAAGATGTTCCGCCGCAGTAGAAAGCCTTCATTTTAAATTCATAAATTGTAGAAGGATTTAAATTAAGAAGCTGCTTGTTAACTGTATTTAAACCGAAGTTACAGAGTCCATTACCTACTCCTGCTGATTTTGTTATCCAACCTCCTGTTCCTACTTCTCTGTATCTAACAAAATACTTCCAAACCATACAAGCACTATCATTCATATTATTCCAACCAATTTTTGCTCTAGTATCTATAATATCATAAGCATACAAACCATTTGGTTTTGGTGAGGTACAGTTTAATTGATATTGACAAGATCCATCATCAATTGTAGCGGTAGAATCATAATTTAAAGCAGTGGAATCTGTACACCCATATGAACTTGAGTTATACCCGACATTAATTACTGAGACGTTAAAACATCCATTACTGTCTAATATATATGATGTATAATTTCCTGGTGGAATATTTAACAAATGTTGAGTTGTATCACTTATAAAACTGGACAGCCAAAAGTAGTTATATGGTAATATTCCTCCATAAGTGAATGAGTAAATTGACCCATCATTATTACTTGAACCAGAAGCATCAATAACAGTATAATTTGTATATAATGAGTCTGGTTCTGAAATAAAAAATGATGCTGTAGCTACATTATTTAATGAATCAATAACAATCACATTAAATGTATCACTAGTAAGTGAAAAAATATCTTCAGTTGTTGAACCATTATCCCATATATAAATAAAAGGAGCTAAACCTCCTGTTACAATTAAATCAACAGAACCATCAATTTGACCATAGCAACTAATATTAGAAATTTGTCCAGTTAGTGTTACTGTTGGAAGATACATGAACCATCATCAAATGTAGCAGTAGAATCATAATTTGAAGCTGTAGAATCTGTACATCCATAAAAAGGGCATGACGTTAAACAACTAGCATTATTAACTCCAGGACTTAAAGCTTGAGATACTACAATATCATGAAAATCAATTAATGCTCCAGAACTTGTAGTATGACAATAACTCATAATTGTTCCTACTTGAGGTACTATACTATCCTGGCAACTACCTTCAACACTAACACAATTATCAATTGGACCACCACTAAAGTTAAAAGCGGGATCTGCAGCCCATCCACACCAATGAGTATGACTAGAACCCACATTATGACCAATTTCATGACTGACGACAAATAAATTCCATGTATATGGAGGATTTGGAAAACCAAAACTAGTATTTGAATTCAACGCAGAACTGAAGGCATATCCCCACGAGTTGTTACACAAAACATCAACATATGCAATACCTCCAGTACCAGTATTGCTCCGTTTAGTTAGTAAATGCACCAAATCTCTAGATATTGAACCATTATTTGCTGTCCATTCATTTCGTAAAGCTGAAAGCATTGCTCCAGCATCATTAACTATTAAGGCATACGGATCTGCTGTTGTCCAGATTATAGTATGCACAACATTAATATGAACATTTACCTCACCATAAAAAACTTGACTTACTCCAGCAATAATTGCATGAGCCCAATTAGCAGTAGCAGTATTAGAACTAAATGTGTTTCTTGTATACTCATCTACTTCAATAGCTAACTCTATACAGTCTGGAATTGTTATACTCTCCAATGAATGATTATCTCTAGAGATCTCTCGAGCTTTTTCTTCAACAGCACATGAAAATGTATTTTTATAAATACAATCATTTACATCAAATAAAACAATTTCGTTATTTACTTTATTTATCTCAAATTGTCTATTTGCATGCTTATAAGTAACTATAATATTATTGTCAAAGAATAATAACGTACCTATTATCTCTTTTTTATAGAAAATATAATATGATAATAATGCAGTATGAAATTCTTCTTTTTCCTGACCTTGATCTGTTTTAATAATTAAAGTGTGATTATCACTAACTACGGAAAAACTCTTTAAAGTAACATCTAGAAAAAACTCATCAATCAAAGGAAGCTGAAATGGCATATATATCTCATCCTTATTTAATTTATTGATAAAAAAATCTATTTGAAAATCAAGTGTCTTAGTATTTGATATGCTTTTTGTAACTAAAGTTGTTGATTTTTTAAAATCAAAACAATTGTTTTGAGCATATAAAACATTAACAAACAGACATAAAGAAAATAAATAGACCAGTTTTTTCATAAAAATATTATTATATAAATATAAAAAAATA
>JABGXK010000084.1 GCA_018675825.1 Flavobacteriales bacterium
TAGATTAGAACCAACAGTCTTATGAGCTTCATCAAAGATTCCAAGGTCAAAACTTAACTTTAATTTTTTAGAAATATCGGCAATTAAGTGCCCACTCTGATAAGTAGTAAAGATGATTTTATGTTCATCTTTATTCTCTTTAAGCCAAGCTCTAATATATTCTGGGTCTGTTTTACATGGCACTCCTATATTGTTTGTCATGATAGCTACATCATCACTAGTACCTATCCCTTCATCCGAACAAATACAGAGCCATTTAACTTTTATTCCATTAGCAACAATCTCTCTAAGATAAACCTCTAGAGTTTGCTTAACAAGTGATAAACTAGGCACTGCTATAAGAGTTGATTTAGATTCTAAAGCCTCACTTAACCAGTAACCAGTTAAACTTTTACCAGAACCACAAGGAAATATTAATTTACCTCTAGAGTTATTCTCTTTTACAAAATGATTAAGTGCCTGTTTAACTGCTTTCTCTTGATGTTTTCTTGGAATAAATGGTTTCTCCTTTACCGCTTTATTATTTAATAAATTTCGGACTTTGTCAAAGAATGCTTTATCTAATAATTGCCAACTATCAGCTAATATCTCTTGAATCTGTTTCTTTTGAATTTTCTGATAATTCTTTGATGTTCCATTAGCAGAAGAGCAGATATACCCCATCGTAATCTTCTTATTAGATTCAACTTGCTGGAGAAATGTAGATACTTCTTTGTATGTTATATTTTGATTCTGATCACCATGATATTTACATTGAGTTGCATAATACTCCTTCCCTTCCTTAGCTATAAGATCTATTCCTAAATCATGAGATGGTATTTTTAGATAATCTAACTCCTTTTGAGGCACCTCATCTAATAGCCAAACCTCATCATAATGATTGTATTGAGGCTTTATCTTAAAGTAGCACTTAGTAAGTAATTCAAAGGCATCTCCCTTCTCCTTATTACCTAAACTAGAAAGCTTTTGATCAAAATCATGCCAGCTATTTATAGATTTAAAGAAATTATTATTCATCTTACTTTAAATATCCTTTAACGTAATCAACATCCTTCTTTTTTAATCTAAACCACTCTCCTCTTGTTCGTTTTGAAGTATACTTTTTATGTAATAATGATTCAATTTGTCTAGCCTTAGTTTTGGATGGATATTCTTTCTTTGATATTAGCTCTATGGTAGGGCTTTGGCCTTGCAATGTTTTTTCTCTGTGCTTTGCATCTTTTGAATAACCAATTTTGTGTAATTCAAGTGATGGATCGTACATTAAATAAACATAATTTACATCTCTGCTATTAGAAACATCACGTAATTCTTCAAGCTCATTAGCTGCATCAATTTCTTTCTGATTTTTAAAAAAATAATCAGGTAAAAAACCTAACCATCCATATTTTTCACTTAAATGCTTTATGAGATAGTATAAAGCTAAAAAACAAACAACAACATAAATAATTTCAAGAAAGTATTCTATAATAAAATTGTAAACCATTATAAGCATTGCAGCAAAACCAAGTGCAGCATAAAGAAAAGTATCAGATTTCTTGGACATATATTAATTATCTAAGCATCAGTAATGTAAACATGACGTGAAAATATGATTTTTAAAAGAATTATAATAGTAACAATAAGTCTAACTACTGCAAACATTATTTTACACTAATCAGATAAATGCCAAAGATAAAATTATAACATACTGACCCATAGCTATTTACGTAATTAAGAGGCTATTTATAGGTAGTCAGATATACACACTAGATTTTGGCATTTGGAGTTATTATGCACCTAATTTGCCAAAGAAAACTAATTAGTTATTATGCACATAATATTTACCTCAAGTTATATAGAATATCTGAGATAGTTTGGAAGTAGTTGGAATTATTTTTTCCAAGGAACATTATTATTAAAATATTCTTCAAGTTCACTAATTGTTAAGCCATCTGCATAATAACTCATTATTTTTTTAGCAAATTTAAATTTAAATTTATCATCAAAAGAATATTCCATGTACCTAAATTCATTAATAAGCCATGTTGAAAACATTGTACCCGCTCGCTCTTTATCATCATTACTAACTTTTTTAAAGCTTTCAATTATTCCTTTAATTTGTTCCCAATCACTTAAACTAAAAAAATA
>JABGXK010000085.1 GCA_018675825.1 Flavobacteriales bacterium
AGCAGATAATATGGCAATTAGTTGTGGTATATTAGATAATAAAATTACTCATGCAGTTACTTCTGCTATTTCTCATCATGCAGTTTTATATCCTTTGGAAAAACTAAGGAATGAAGGAATTATTGATTTGTCATACATTAAGATTGACAGTAATGGAGTAATTGATTTAGTAGATTTAGAAGAAATTTTAAAAATTAGGCCTAGAACTTTTGTCTCAATTATGCATGCTAATAATGAAATTGGAACTATGCAGCCAATTAAAGAAATTGGAGATTTATGCAAAAAATATAATGCAATATTTCATTCAGATACCGTACAAACTATTGCACATTATCCTTTTGATCTGCAAAATCTTAATATTGACTTTATTACTGCATCTGCTCATAAATTTCATGGTCCAAAGGGTGTTGGTTTTATATATATTAATGAAAATATAAAAATAAAACCTTTACTTTTAGGTGGTTCTCAGGAAAGAAATATGAGAGCTGGTACTGAGAATATTTATGCTATTGCAGGCTTAGAAAAAGCCATGCAATTATCATGTTTTTCAATGCAAAAAGACATGATTTATGTTAAAGGATTAAAACAGTATATGATAAGTCAACTTACTAAGCATATTGATGGAATTAGCTTTAATGCTAATTCTGATAATTTAGATAATAGTTTGTTTAAAGTTTTAAGTGTTGCTTTTCCTGCTACTCCAAACTCAGAAATGTTACTATTTAATCTTGATATCATGGGTGTGTCATGTTCTGGCGGTAGTGCTTGTACTTCTGGTAGTGTAGGAGGATCTCATGTTCTAAATGCTATTTCAGGTGATACTAAAAAACCGAGCGTAAGATTTTCATTTAGTAAGTATAATACAATTCAGGAAATAGATTATACAATTGGAAAGCTTAATGAAATATTTAACTAATTTTTTTAATTTTAATTTTTAAATACCCATATATTATTGTCATTAATGGACTTATTAAATTAAAAAAGCAGTAAGGAACATAATTTAATGGGTCAACCCCTAATGTTGTATGGGAATAAGCTCCACATGTATTCCATGGTATTAGAACTGATGTAACAGATCCACTATCTTCTAATGTTCTACTTAAATTCTCTGGTGCTAATCTTTTTTCTTTATAGTTTTCTTTAAACATCCTACCTGGAACAACAATACTAAGATATTGATCACATGTCGTTAAATTAAAAAATATGCATGTTCCAGAAGTTGTTGCAATTAATGACCCAGTATCTTTAGCATATTTCATTATTGAGTTACTAATTTTTTTCAATAATCCACCTGCTTTCATAGCTCCTCCAAAGCACATTGCACAAATAACAAGAAAGATTGTGTCTAACATTCCTTTCATTCCCTCACTTGTTAATAGTCCTTTACTAATTTCTAGCTTATCTGTATCAATCATGATATCACTAAAAATGGCGGTAATTACTGCATTAAATGATGAATTTATTGAAATAATACTAGATTTACTTATTTCTAAAATAATTTCAGGTTGAAAAATAATTGCAAATATACCACCTAATAATGTTCCTGCTAAAAGTGCAGGAATAGCTGGTATTTTTTTTATTATTAGAACTAAAACAGCTAGTGGTACAATAAAAAACTTTAATCCTATAGTATTTATATTAAATTTCTCAGATAACGCTAACATTAAATTGTCAATATTTTTTTGATCTAATTCATCTATTCCATCATTAGCACTACCTATATAAAAGAAAATCAATAATGTAATTATAAATGAAGGTATTGTAGTATACATCATATATTTAATATGTACAAAAATATCTGTACCTGCCATTGCTGCAGCAAGATTTGTAGTGTCTGATAAAGGAGACATTTTATCTCCAAAATATGCTCCTGATATAATAGAACCTGCAACTAAACTCTGAGAAATTCCTAATACATCTCCAATAGTAATTAATGCTACTCCTATTGTAGCTATTGTTGACCATGAGCTACCTGATGCTATAGATACTATAGCACAAATAATACAAGAGGCAAAAAGAAAAATTTCATCATTATCATTAAGTATTTCTAATCCATAATAAATCATTGCAGGTACAATACCGCTAATTAACCATGTTCCTGTAAGAGCTCCAATAAGTAATAAAATAATAATTGCTGAAGATGTTGATCTGATACCTATGCTGATTTCCTTTAAAATATTTTTCCATTTACTACCATTATAAATACTAATTAGGATAGCAACTGAAGTTGCAAGTAGTAGAGCTTTTTGATTTGCTAAGTTTATCGATTCAGATTCACTAAAAAAGAAGATGTTACAAGCAATTAATCCTATTAGTGTAAATAATGGAAAGAAAGCTATAATTAAAGGTATTTCTTTATTTACTTTAATAATGGTTTATTTATAATTATGATTTTTTATCATCTTCATAATACCCATAACCACCTCCATACCCATACCCATACCCATATCCATAACCGTAGCCATATCCATAGTTACCCATGTCATTTTTATAGTCATTAATAATAATTTGTAGATTTTCTACTTGTTTATTATTATATAAAGAATTCACAACAGATAATGCTTGATATTTCGTGTAGTTATGTCTTACAACATATAGATTTATATCTGCATTTTTCATTAATATAACACCATCTGTAACTAATCCTATAGGAGGAGTATCAATAATTACATAATCGTATTTTTTATTTAGTTCCTTAATTAGGTCTTTCATTTTACTACTGTCAAGTAATTCTGCAGGATTTGGTGGGGTAGGTCCTGAGAAAATGATATCTAAATGTTCTATTTCTGTTTTGTTAATTATTTCTTTTAAAGTTGATTTATGTATAAGGTAGTTACTTAATCCGCTTTTGCTTTCAGATTTAAATTCTAGTTCTAGTTTAGGCTTTCTTAAATCGGCACCTATTAAAACTGTTTTATGTCCTGATAATGCAAAAATAGATGCTAGATTCATAGAACAAAAAGTCTTTCCTTCACCACCAATTGAAGAACTTACAGTAATGATTTTTTTAGTTTTATCTACAGCTAAATATTGAATATTAGTTCTAAGTGATCTGAAAGATTCAGAAATTACTGATTTAGAATTTTTTGGTACTATTAGACTTGTTAATTTATCACTATGTCCAATTAAACCTAAAATAGGGATTTTTGAATGTATTAGTAAGTCTTTTTTGCTTCTAATAGTATTATTGAAGAATTCTTTAAGAGATATAAATAAAACAGGTAATAATATTCCAAGTATTAGGCAAAAAAAGTAAGTTACAGTAGTTTTTGGGCTTACAGGTAGCTCACTGTCTAACCTAGCATAATCTATGACCTTATGATCCGATTCTGTACCAGCTTTTGCAAGTGATGCTTCATATTTTTTATTTTGTAAATAGACAGAGGTTTGTTCATTATATAGATATTGTCTTTTAAGAATTATATACTCTTTTTGGTTACTAGGTAATGTATTAATACTTTTTGTGAAATCAGATTGTCTTCTTATTAAATCATTCTCATATATCTTTGTTGTTTCTATTAGGTTTTTTAAGTTTTCAATTGTTGTTTCTTTATTATGTGATATCTGAGATAATAATGAAATATAGTTTGGGTTCTTTTTTGTTGTGGTTAATTCTAGATCTCTTTTTTTAGCTAATAGCTGTAATAATTGACTAATTAATGTATTAAGTTCAGGATTCGTTATACCGATTGATGAGGGAGAGACAATACTATTAGGGTCTGTATTTTCAGAAATATAATTTAATAATGATCTATAATATTTTATATTAACTGACTGTTCAGCTATGGAATTATCTATTTTTTGTTTTTGAAAAAAAGCACCATACTCTTCTTCTATATTTTCTATATTAGGGTTACTTCTTTTAAATTGCTCAATATTATTTTCTATTAATATTAATGAATCTTTAATAATACTTAGTTGTTTATCAATAAAATCAATAGTATTAATTGCCATATTGTTTTTATCATTCAATCCATTACTTATATATTTTTCAGTAAGTTTATTTAAGAAATCAATGTTTTTACCAGGATTCTCTCCAACAATTTTAAGCTTTAATACAGATGTTTCTTTATTTATTGGATTAATTGATACCCCTTCAATAAAACTTCCAACGATTTTCGCTCTTTGGTGAAGTTTAAAAGATAGTTCTTTATTGTTTTCTAATATATCTTCAATATTGAATGATTTTGTTTTATTTATCTTAAATGAGAAGAATTCAGTTTTAATTTCTTCATTAAATAGAAACTCTTCATCTATTTCTATATTTGCTGACATATTTTTATTTAACCTGTCAGTTTGAAGATTATATGCATACTTATCATCTATTGAACAGGTTAAGTTGAATGATTTTTTGTCAATTACTTTTACTCTAAATTCATTATTAGTTATTTGGTAATGATTAGAATCAACTTTCACAATAAATGGAGTATTTTGAAATAATTCATTGCTTTGAAGGAAACCATGCTGATAGTATGAAACTCCTAGGGCCAAATCATTTACAACTTGGTTAAGTAATGAAAATGATTTTAGTAAAACTATCTCATTATTAATATTTGTTTTTCCACTAAAAAGTTCCATTCCTTCAAGTATATTTTCTGCTCCAAGTTGAGTGTTATTGTCGTCTCTTATAAGTAAAGTGCTTGAAACGCTGTATGTAGGCGTTGTATATCTATTATATGCGAATGCAATGAGGATAAATAAAATTATTGAAACAAGAAAATAGTACCAATGATTATAGTATCTAAATAAAAGATTTTTTAAATCTATTTTTTCTTCTTGTATTGGATTTTCTTCAGTATTCATTATTAATCTCTTGTAAAGTTTAAGATAGCATTAAATAATACTGCAAATGTTGTTAGACTAGATAATAGAATCTGCGACTGTGATTTTTTTAAGCCTTTAAATTTTAGAGGTTGTACATATACCAAGTCTTTATTATTTAAATAGTAAAAGTTTGAGTTTAGAATCTTGCTTTCTGTAAGATCAAAAAAGTATATTTTCTTTTTATTATTACTAGACCTTACAATCTTAATTTTTCTAAGATTACCATAATCGTTTATATCACCCGCCATTGCAAGGGCATCAAAAATTGTAAGATTCTCTTTGTAAACAGGAAATGTACCTGGATTATTAACTTCACCTAAAACAGTGACTTCAAAGTTAGCAAGTTTAACAATAACAAATGGATCAATAATATACTCTTTAGCCATATTTACAATAGTTATTTTTGCCTCTTCTAATGTTTGGTTTACTATATTTATATATCCAACATTAGGCAGATCTATTGTTCCTTCTTGACTAACTGTAAAACCATTTAAATAAAGGTTTGCAGCTGTTGTAGTTGTATTAGCATTATTCGTATTTGTTTCTACATTAAACATTTTATTTGATTCTTCATTTCTGCTAATAACTTTAATCATAAGAATATCTCCTATCTCAATTCGGTGTTTTGGTGGAATTGGAGATATATCCCATCCTTCACTTGAAATATTATGCATATATGTAATTTTACTAACTGGTGTACACCCATAAAACAATGAGCCAACTATTAGTAAAATGAATATTAGAAGATAATTATATTTATTCATGTATAATTTTTCGCAAAGATAATAAAAGAAATCCTATATAAACTTATTGAGTTCTTGATATACTTGTGAAGATGGTAAGCCAACTACATTTGTATATGATCCTTTAATTTTTTTAACACCAATTAATCCAATCCACTCTTGTATTCCATATGAGCCAGCTTTGTCATAAGGGTTAAATTGCTTTATGTAATAATCTATATCATTATCGTTTAAGTTATTGAATGTTACTTCTGTTATATTACTAAACGTGTGTTCTTTATTTTGACTTCTGATACAAACTCCGGTAATAACTTGATGTGTATTATTTGATAGTTTTTCTAGTATTTTTTTAGCATCTAAACTATTTTTTGGTTTGGTGATTATTTTATCCTTATAAATCACTACTGTATCTGCTGTTATTAAGATTTCCTTTTCTTTTAGATCTTTACTTAAAGAATTAGATTTTTTCTGAGCTAGAAAAACTGGAATCTCTATTATATTAATATCAGATGTAATACTTTCATCTATATTTGATGCTCTAACTTCTACCTTGATATTCATTTTCTCTAGAATTTTTTTCCTTCTTGAGGAATTTGATCCCAAAACAATAGTGTATTTGTCTAATTTATTAAGCATTAAAATATTTATTGGTTATATGTAAAAAAAGCTATTGATAGAATTCCAGCGATCATAATTAATTTAGCAAACTTACTTAAGAATGAGAAATTTTCTTTGCTGTGTGATATGCAACATTTTACTATATAAAATAATAGTAATATTTGTAATAAAAAAGTATATAAGGTTGAATTTTTATCTGTTCCCCAAAAAAATAATTC
>JABGXK010000086.1 GCA_018675825.1 Flavobacteriales bacterium
ATAAAATCAACATTTTCTCCCAACCTAACCCAACAACACTTCCCCCAATTAATCCAATAATAAAGACAGTACTCATCATTTTGTTGCTAAAGTTTACTACAGGTACCATTTGTGAGCGTAACTGTAGCCACTGATATGCTTTTGCATGTTGAACAGCATGCCCACATTCATGAGCAGCAACAGCAGCTGCAGATACATGTCTTCCATTATAGACATCTGCACTAAGGTTAATAGTTTTATTTTGAGGGTTATAGTGATCAGTTAATTCTCCAGCAACAGAAATAACTTTAACATCAGTTATTCCATGATCGTTTAGCATCTTATTTACAATCTCCTCACCACTAAGACCTGATATTGTTGGTATTTTACTATATTTTTTAAATTTATTTTTTAATGTATTACTTACAATTCCTCCAACAATCATAAAGAATATCATTATAATCCAAATAGACATATATATTAATTTTTTATTAATCCCAAAATTACAAAATTGTTATTTCAACTAACAATTTTATTATATTAGTTTTGTTATAAAATTATAAATATGAATTATCCGTTAATATTAATAACAAATGATGATGGAATTGAATCTCCTGGTTTACGTTATTTAATTAAAATTATGAATAAGATTGGTAAGGTTGTTGTAATTGCACCTGACAAACCACAATCTGCACAAAGTCACGCCATAACTATAGATAAACCTATAAGATGTGATAAGGTAATTATAGATGATGGTAAGCAGTTAGAATTTAAATGTAGCGGTACACCGGTTGATTGTATTAAGTTAGCATTTTCTGTAATATTAGATAGAAAGCCAGATATCTGTATATCTGGTATTAATCATGGGTCTAACTCTTCAACAAATGTGATTTATTCAGGAACTGTTTCTGCAGCTATGGAAGCGTATCTAAATAATATTCCTTCAATAGCATTTTCTTTACTTGATCATTCTTTAGATGCTGATTTTTCTCAAGTTGATAATTTTATTATTAAAATCACTAGAGATTTATTAGAAAGTAAAATTGTATCATGTTTAAATGTTAACTTCCCAAAAACTATTTATAATAATCCAATTAAAGGAATTAAAGTTTGTCATCAAGCTGCAGGAAGATGGATAGAAGAATTTGATGAAAGATTTGATCCCAAAGGGGATAAGTATTTTTGGTTAACTGGAAAATTTGTTAATAATGATAAATCAGAAAACTCTGATCAGAATCTTTTAGAAGAAAATTTTGTAACAGTTGTTCCTGTTAAATATGATTTAACTAATGTAGAACACATTGAACTCATAAATAATTTATTAAATGAATAATCAATTTTATATAGGTTTTTTTGTTGGTTTAATCGCTCCTATTATTGCTTTTGCTGTATATATTCTTTTTATTTTAGATGCTGATCTATTTTTACAAATAGATAAAATTATTGAAAATAATATTCTTCCACATACTATAAGTTTAAGTCTTCTAATAAATTTATTAATATTTTTTATGAAACTTAAAACAAATAGAGATGCAGCAGCTAAAGGAGTTTTAGGAGCTACTATTTTATATGGTTTCTTAATTATTGTACTCAAATTTATATAAATGAAAATTTATATTGTTACTGGTGAAAAATCTGGAGATCAGCACGCAGCAGATATTGTTAGACACCTTAATAGGAAAGGTAAGAATCTTAAAATTAGAGCTTGGGGTGGAGAAAAATTAAAGGAACAAGGTGTAACTTTAGCTAAACATATTAATGAAATCTCATATATGGGATTCTGGGAAGTTTTTAAAAATTTATTTAAAATTTTTAATAATTTAAAATTTTGCAAAAGAGATATTCTAAATTTTTCACCAGATCTAATTTTTTTAGTTGATTATCCGGGTTTTAACTTAAAAATTGCAGAATTTGCTTCTAATAATAATATTAAAGTTTATTATTATATTTCTCCAAAAATATGGGCATGGAAATCAAGTAGAATTCATATTATTAAAAAGTATATTGATAAGATGTTTGTTATTTTTCCATTTGAAAAAGAATTCTATAAAAATTATGGTTTTGATGTTGAGTATTATGGAAATCCAATATATGATTCAGTTATTAATAATCAATACACTTTAGAACCATCTCCTAATTTACCTGTTATTTCTTTATTTCCTGGAAGTAGAAAACAAGAAATAGATAAAATATTACCTCTTATGTTAAAGGCTGTTAGTGATTTTTCTAAATATCAATTGATTATTTCTGCAACTAATTCTTTTTCTATAGATTATTACAATAAATTTATAGAAAATTATAAATTATCTAGTAATTATAATCAGACATGTAATATAGATATACTATTCGACAGACCCTATGATATTTTATCTATTTCAAAAGCTGCTTTAGTTACTTCAGGAACAGCTACACTAGAAACTGCTTTAATGAATGTTCCACAGCTGGTATGCTATAAAACCTCTCTAATATCATATTTTATTGCTAAATATTTTATTAATATTAAATACATTTCTTTAGTAAATATATTATTAGATAAACTTGTTGTTGATGAGTTAATTCAATTTGATCTAACAGTGGAAAATATTAAGAAAGGTTTAGATAAGTTAATAAATGAGGATAATAGAGTACTTTCTTCTGATTATAATAATCTTAAAAATTTACTCAAATCAAAGGGAGTTGCCAAAAAACTTGCTTCAGAAATACTAGAGATTAAGGCTTCATAGTTTTTTCTGTAATATTGATAATGCTTTCTTCAATATTCTTGGCTATTTCTTCAATTTTGTTTCCTTCTTTAATAATTTTTGCAACGAATTTTTTATCTTCATAATCTAGGCAATTAATTTTTACATTTAGAAAAGCTCCTCTAATAGCTGTTCTTGCGCATAAACCAGCTACACAAGCATCTGTAATTGAATTTGGGTTACCAATTTCAGCCATTTTTTTAATAACCTCCATAGATTCTAGAGCTATCTCCATAACCGTATATGGTGTTGTTATTGCATATTTTGTTGCTTTTTGTATTGCTAAGTTTCTCTTTTTATTATCAGAATCATTTTCTTTAGGTAGCTTAAAGGCTTCCATAATATTGTTAAATGCTTTAGTATCTTCATCAACTAAATTAAGTAGATGATTTTGATATTCTAAACCTTTTTCTGCCCAATTAGAAAACAATTCCCATTTATCATCCCAACCTCTTTTGTTAGCAGATAGATTTGCAACCATTGTTGCTAATGAGGCTCCCATCGCTCCACAATATGCTGAAATTGATCCCCCTCCAGGTGCTGGGCTTTCACTAGAAGTTTCATTTGAAAAATCTTCTAAACTCATATTAATAAGTTTGTTTTGATTTTCTTTTTCAATCATATATTCAATGACTCTATCTTTTGTTATAAATGGAGCTAATTCATCTAAACCTAAACTTTTAATTGCAATTTTTATAATTTCTTTTTCAGAAATTCCTTTTGATCTATTTTGTTTTGTTAAAAAATATTTCCCTGCATCGATAAGAACTTTTTTTGGTACTAAGCCAATTAATTCTGACCCTGTTACTCGTAGTCCTCTTTTTGTTGCTTGTTCACAAGTTTTGTCAAATACAAGGTGTAATGGAGATATATTTATATCAGTAAGATTATATGATATTTGAGCTACTCCATATTCTTCAATATACCAACCAATTCCTTTTACTGATTTAAATAATCCTGTTGTTCTAAGAGGTATTCCACACTTATCTTTTATAACTTTACCATTAATTTTATTACCAACACGTTTAATTCTACCTGCCTCTCTTATATCAAAAGCAACAGAATTTGCTTTTCTTGTAGATGTGGTATTAAGATTAATATTGTATGCTACTAGAAAATCTCTAGAAGAAATAGCAGTTGCCCCTGATTTTGCGACAGATCTATTGAATTCACATGGGCCAAAATCTGGTAACCATTTCTTAGTATTAATTTTTTTACTTAATCCTTCATATTCTCCAGATCTACAATTAGCTAGATTTTTTCTTTCTTCATTTAGGGCAGCATTTTCATAACAATAAACAGGTATATTTAGTCCCTCTCCAACTTTTTTAGATAAAATATGTGCCCACTTTGTTACTTCTTTCATGCTTATGTTTGATATTGGCACTAAAGGGCAGACATCAGTAGCACCCATTCTCGGGTGTTCACCCTTATGAGTTCTCATATCAATCAATTCTTGTGCTTTTTGTATAAGTAGATACGCTGCTTCAATAACATTTTTAGGTTCCCCCACAAAAGTAATGACTGTTCTATTTGTTGCTTTACCTGGATCAACATTAAGAAGTTTTACTCCATTAATAGTTTCTACAACATTTGCAATAGCATTAATTTTATCAATATCTGATCCTTCGGAAATATTAGGCACACATTCTATTAGTTGTTGCATATAATTTATTATTTATGTAGCAAAGATAGTATTCTATTTATTTCTTATCAATTGAAAAAACATACTTTTGTATTTATGATTAAAGATATTAATATTAAGCTTACTAAAGGAATTGAATTACCTCTAATGGAAGCTTTTTTAACTATCCAAGGAGAAGGTTATTTTGCTGGTCAGCCATCTTATTTTTTAAGAATTGGTGGATGTGATGTTGGTTGTCATTGGTGCGATGTTAAAGAAAGTTGGGATGCAAACCTTCA
>JABGXK010000087.1 GCA_018675825.1 Flavobacteriales bacterium
AGAGCCAAATAAATTACCACTATCATGTGTTAAGACGTGTGCGTCATCAAATGCAAAGCCTTGGAATATAAAATCCCCTGACATTGTTAAATCCCTTCCTATGTGTGCATTATTTGTTATGTGTAGTGCTGAGGCTGAAATATACTCACCGGGTGATGGTAAAGGTGAGTTATAAACTTTACCTAAAGCGTTTGGGGGGTAGGTAAGAGGACTATTAGCTCCTCCATAAAGTCCACTTACTTGGATTAAGGTTGTTTGAGATATATTTCCCTTACCCCCAAAAAATATTGGAGTTGAATATCCACTAATAGGATTTCCATCGGTTTCACTAAGTCCTTCACCACCACCAAATCCATAAACAGGTCCCTCAGAAGCAGTAATATTATGGAATATTACATTATCAGTCCCAACAGCGAAATGGCCTGTTCTAGCTGAAGATTGTGATACGGAATTATTGACAGTTGTAGTGAAGACAACCTCATTCTGTTGGTTTCCTGGAGTATCTCCAAAGGATAAAGGTAAACTTCCTGTTAGAGAGAAGGTGCCTGGACTAGTACCATTATCAGTGTAATTAACTGTAATATCCTGATGGGGTCCAGTTAAAAGGTCATCAGCTAAATCCTCTACATCTTCTCTAGAGTGTGTTGCAACTGAAAATTGTAAACGCTTTAATGAAGCATTTCCAACTATACTTAAAGGACCCCCACTACCTGTTAGTATTGTTAATGTATCGTCAGCTTGAGATGAGGAAACTGTAGCAGTACCTCCTATAGACATTGTAACAAAAGTAAGTGTACTTGATCCTTGAGCTCCTACATTTGCTTGGGTTTCTCCTTTTACATCACCCGTTGTGAAGTCTGCTACTAGGACTTCAAATAAAGGATCTGTAGCTTCAGTTAGAGCGTATGAAGAAGATAGTTGTATTCCACTACTTACTGTTATTTGGTTTAAATCTGCCTCTAAACCCTCTAATATTATTTTTTTCCAACTTGCTGGCATGGTTATTCTATTATATATTTATACATATTAAACTTATTCTAATCCTAAAAAGAAATCATTACTAGCACTATAAAATAAACCTCCTGCTACTGCAGTTGGAGTTATATTAAATTGTCCTAATACTGTTACTCCCTCTGCATTTATAATTAATTTATTTTCCCCATCTAATTTTACTAAAAATAAATCATTTACACTATCTCCTGATATTTGTACTTGAGAACTACTTACTGTTGTTGAGAATAAAGTTCCTTTTACATGAAGTGGAAATTGTGGATCTACTAAAGTAGGAGGGGTTCCATTTCCCGGACCTATACCAATATTATTATTACTTACTTTATAAGGTATATTAAGTAAGTTATCAAAATTTAAATCAAAAGCTCCTGATATAAGAGTTTTTTCAGTTATATCTATAAATATTGTCTCTTCAGTGATTGATACACTTGAAGGAGCATCCTTAGATATATTAATTGTTGTAGGAGATTCTCCGGGAATCTCAATGGTTTTAATATCAGTCTTAATATTAACATCAGGAGTGCCTCCCTCTGTTGTATATTCTATTATTTCAAGAAGTTTAACTTCTTCTCCACTAATTTCTAATTGAGTTGAATTTCCTTCTAATATTTCAAGAGATGTTGCTACCTGTTCCGTTATTTCAGTTATATCACCCACAATTAATTACTATTTTGTAATCTCGGGAGATAATTTTATTTTTCCTTGAAGAAGACGAGTAACTATGCTTCCACTTTCAATTTCTATATCATAAAGTGCTTGATCAAATGTAAAGGCTGCTGTTTGGGTAGCTGTGATAGTTAATGTTATTTGGTTTTTAACAGATCCACTTACAGGTATAGATAATTCAAAACCCCCTTCTCCACCATTATCAAAAGTATCTATGGGGGTTAATGAACTATGTGAGGATCTTATTTGCATTCTTACATCATAACCTGTTAAATCAAATGGGTCTCCATTTGCATCCTTATATTTAAATGTTCTTGTAAAAGTTGATCCTTGCTCAATAATAAAGCTATATTTTCCTGCTGCCATAATGTTTGTGTTATTTTATATATAAATATGAAGAAGTGATAAAAACTTAGTGATAACCATTTAATAATTCTAATAAATCTTCTATAGCTGCATGTCTATGTGAGTCTGTTAATACAGTTTTAAAGACATATTTAGAATTAGTTAATTTAGCCATATCATGATAGGCTGAGTAGTTTTTATCTTTTAAATCTATTTGATATGAATCTCCACAAAATATCATTTTTGAGTCTTTACCTAATCTACCAATGCACATTGCTAATTGAGATTTTGATAAATTTTGGTATTCATCAACAATAACTACAGCATTATCAAAAGTTCTACCTCTAAAATGGGCTAAAGATACTAATTCGATTTTTTCTTCTTTTTCTAATTTTTCTATTATTTGTGGTTTATTATAAACTTTTCGCATATTAGATCGAATAGGAACTAACCATGGTTCCATTTTTTCTCTTTCAGACCCTGGTAAAAACCCATTATCTTCAGTTGAAATAGTTGGTCTTGTTATAATAATTTTATTATACTGACGTTTAAAAAATTGATCTAAAGCAATTTGTACTGCTAATAGTGTTTTACCTGATCCTGCTTTTCCTACTACGAAATTATAAGGATGGTTTAATATTTCAGTTTTTGCAATTTTTTGTTCTTCTGATAGAGTTACTGAGAACCTAATATTACCTTTAGGTGGTGATTTTTCAATATTTTGTTTAGTCATATAACGTTTTGTTATACATATAAAAAGGGCCGCAAATTGCGGCCCTTTCCTTATATA
>JABGXK010000088.1 GCA_018675825.1 Flavobacteriales bacterium
TAGTACCTCTGAACCATTTCCAATAGAAGAAGAACCAAAAATATCTACATATATCCCCTTAGATGAATTAGTAGAAGAAGACTTAGCTGAAGAAAAAGAAAGAGAAGTAAGACGTATAGAAGAAGAGGTCGCTAAGGTTGAATATGACAAGAAGAGAGAAGAGAGATTATTAAAACTTAGAAAACAAGATGAGAAACGTATAGAAGTAGCAGAAAGACTGAGGAATGAACAGAAAAAAGAAAGAGAAATAAGACGTATAGAAGAAGAGACTGCTAAGATTAAGAAGACAACAGAGAGATTATTAGCATACAACAAAAAAATTGTAAACTACTGTGATTCCAGTAAAAATTTCTATCCATTTGATAAACCAGCAAATTTAAATCTATATCGTTCAAATACTATATCTGAAAGAGTAATAATTTTTGATACTTTGACTGACGATTTTGAAACATGGAACATGTATCTTGAAGCTTTACAATTACATAATGGAAAATTTAGATATCATAAAAGAGTAGAAAAAGTTGTTGTACGTTGTTTTGTTGACAATAAAGGTAAGATTATGCAAATGAAAATACTGGAAAATACCTCCAAGAACTATAGATATGAAAAAATCGCTGAAAAACTTATGCTAAGTTTAGATTTTATACCTGGAATTAAAGACAATAAAACTATATGTATGTGGATTTCTGTACCAGTGATTTTTAGTAAAAGAAGATGAAAAAAAGCTTCTGCTGCAATACTTAAAAATATTAAAAAACATTTTACTGAAAAAACGACAGACGATATCAGTCTGTCTATTTTAGATATTAACGTCAAAAAAATAAATCTTGCATTTAATTTCTAAAATGCCGTTTATATAGTAGAGATATTACTACGATTTGAAATAATCCTTTTTATCCCTCGCATACAATAATTAACCAAAAAGGAGACTGCTATGTCTAAAATAAAATTTTTATTCCATCAACTAATCACCAAACTATCAACCTTATTTAGATGGGGTAGAAACAAAGAAGAGCAGAAGCGTAATGTCTTCGGCAATAACGGAGATCTTGAAATGATTGAATACGCCAAAATGATAGCATTAATCAGAAACCACTATCAAATCCAATCAAAACGCTTAGGACATCTTGACTTAGACCAAATGATGACAAACCTATCCAAGATGACCTATGTAGAGATTAAAGCTCTTTTTGCAGCGATTATGCAAATTCAAATGGAGTCTAAAAACTCATATGATTTAGAAAAGAAGAATCAAGAGTTGGATCACCAGCTTAAGATTTATTAATAGTTAGATTGTAAATATTTAATAATTGGATTAAAAATATTAATTTTTTTGTATATTAAGTTAATTATGCATTTAGCTGTTTTAAAATATAGTAAATATCAATTTTTATTTACTGAACCTTTCCAAGAATATGTAATTATCCTACAATGAATCTAATCAATTTAGCAGAAAAAAAACTTGATGCACGCGGCGAGTATATAGGTGGATCAGATTATAAGATATTTCTTGATGCAGCGGGTCTTATGCAGACTTCATTCATCGATTACTTCAAAAAAATTACACCTGAATTAAAAGACAAAAAGACTGGAATTATAGTAATAGAAAGGGTTGTTACAGAATTAAAGGGTCTTACTTTTAATAAAAAATCAGACATCAGTACCAGAGCTAAAGCAGCGCTAGATCTGATAAAAGATGGAATTAAAAATGGTGTTATAGTATCTATGGAGTCAACTGGGGGTAAGCAGAAAGCAGACGCTATTTTTGAGGCAATTTTTACTAGATTTAGAGGTAGATATAATTTAGCTCTTATCACTACAGATGGTAATCTCACTAAAAGTATTTTAGCATTAAATACTAGTGATGCAGTAGACGATATTAAGAGTATAAGAGTCTATCAAATGAATAATCGTGGATATTTGGAGCAAATTACTCTCAAGCAAGATAGTATCGATGATATTGTAGGTTCTCAAATTGTTCCATTTAAAAAATCAAAAATTCCTGTTGGGGAAGATTACTATGATCCTATTAATATATCTAAGGTTCCAATAACAGGAGACATAGTTCGTTCTGAGAAACATCTTACGATTAAGCTTGCTAAAAAAATAGCAAGTGGTGGCGAAGGAAGTATATACGAATTTAACCTTATTGATTATAAAAAAAGTCCAGAAACTAGAACGAAAAAATATTTAGCAAAAATTTATCACGAAGGTATAATAGATAAGGCTAAGGTTGAGAAAATTAAGTTAATAATCAACAATAAGAGCTGTCAAACAATTAAGGGTGTCTGCTTTCCTATATCGCTTCTATATAATAAAAATAATGATCCTGTTGGATATACAATGAAAA
>JABGXK010000089.1 GCA_018675825.1 Flavobacteriales bacterium
TGGAGGTGGTTCAGTTAATAAAGGTCAAGCATATATGGTTGGAGAAAAAGGTGCTGAAATGTTTGTGCCAAGTGGTTCTGGAAAAATAGTTCCTAATAATAAAGTGGGAGGTAATCAACCTGTTACTGTAAACTTTAATATTAATACTGTTGATGCTAGAGGGTTCAATGAATTGTTAGTTAATAGCAGAGGTGTCATAGTTAATTTAATTAATAGTGCTGTTAATGAAAAAGGAAGGGCGGCAATTATATGAGTGGGGCATTACCAGATACTTCTTTTGATACTTTAAATATTAAAAGTAATCAAAAAACTTTAATGAGTGAAACCGATAGTGGAAAAACATTTCGTAGACAAATACAAGGTCAGAGATGGAGTTTTACAGTTTCTTATCCATTAATGCCACGATCTACATTTGCACCAATACAAGCATTTATTATTAAACAACGATCACAGAAAGAAAATTTCACTATAACCTTCCCCAGCTATTTAGATGCACAAGGAAATGAAAATACAACTATTGATATAGATGGATTTCACGCTGATGGTGCTGGAAGATTAAAGGCTGGAGATTTTATAAAATTTTCTGGTCATTCTAAAGTCTATATGATTATGGCTGATGTTACATCTTCTAGTAATGCGGCTACAGTTACAATAGAACCACCTTTAACAACAGCTTTAGCTAATGATGAAACAGTAGCATTTGATGATGTACCTTTTACAGTTCATTTAACAAGTGATGTTCAAGAATTTGTGGCTAATCAAAGTAATAATGAAGGTAAGCCATTATTTAAATATGAATTTGATGTTATTGAGAGTATCTAATGGCAAGAGGATTAGCAAGTGCTTTTAAAACTGAATTAGCAACAGGTAATATAAGCCCTGTTTTTTTAGTTCATTTAGGTTTTGCAACACCTGTTTATTTAACAAACAACAGCTTTCCTTTAGTTTCAAGTGTTTCTGGAAGTTCAATTACATATACAGCAAATGGTCATTTAAAATCTATTACAGGAGTAAGTGAAACAAATCAGCCAACAAAAAACTCTTTAGCAATACAATTATCAGCAGTAGATCAAACATATGTAGCAGTTATTTTAAATGAAAATATAATTGGAAAAGAAGTAAAAATTTATAGAGGATTATTAAATAGTTCTAATGCTTTAATATCAGACCCTTTTTTATTATTTTATGGAACGATAGATGAACATAGAATAGTAGATAATACAGATTCAGCAAATGTAACATTATCTGTTACTTCACATTGGGCTACTTTTGATAAAGAATCTGGAAGAACAACATCAGATAATTCACAGCAACGATTTTTTAGTGGAGATAAGGGAATGGAGTTTGCGGCTCTTAATGTTTTAAATTTAAAATGGGGGAAACTATGAGTAGTTATCATTTCTACGAAGCAGAAAAAAAAGATACTAATGAGATTTTTGAAATATTAAAAAATTTTGAAAATGAAGTTAAAGAACTAAATTATCCAAAAGTTGATAATGACAAACTAAAAACAAAAATATTTTATTTTTTACAACATGGTAAAATATTAATGGTTAAAAATTTAGATAAAGATAAATTAATTGGATTATCTGTAATGCACAATACAGAATATTTATGGAGTACAGAAAATATTTTAAATGTTCAAGTTATATATGTATTACCAGAATATAGATCATTAGAAGTATTTAATAACATTATGAAAATTATAAAAACTCAAGCAAATGACAAAGCTATTCATTTAAGTATTTCAACAAAACTTGTTGCAAGTCAATTATTAGAAAGAGTTGGTTTTGAACAAATGGGTAATATTTGGAGAATGAAATAAATGTGTGATTTTATAGATGATATACCAATAGTTGGAGATATTATTGATGCTATTGTTGATATAGTTGAAGATTTAATTTCTTGGATTATACCAATTCCAGATATACCAGACTTTGGTGAGTTAGATAATACAGCTAAAGGTGTTTTATTAAATAAAAGATCATCTAATAGTGCAATACCTATAATTTATGGAACAAGAAAAGTTGGAGGTAATGCAGTTTTTTTAGAAACTTCTGGAACAGATAACGAATATTTATATTTAGCTTTAATTTTAGGCGAAGGAGAAATAGAGGATATAACATCTATTTTTATTAATGATAATATTGTTACATGGTCTGGAGATTTAACAGATAATACAGAACGAACAGTAGCAAGTAATGACGCAAATTTTTTTAAAGCAGACCCAAACGATTCAGATTCTTCCGCAGAAAGTTTAATAACAGTTAGACCTCATTATGGAGCAGATGATCAAACAGCTTGTGCTTTAATAAGTTCATTATCATCATGGACGAGCAATCATAGATTAAGAGGGTTGGCTTACATTAGTTTAAAGTTTAAATGGAACACAGACGCATTTGGAGGTATTCCGCAAGTACACGCATTAGTAAAAGGGAAGAAAATATATAATCCAAATTTAGATGGTTCTATTACTGGTGGCTCTGGTTCTCATAGAGCAGATACTACTTCAACATGGGCTTATTCTGATAATCCTGTTTATCAATTATTAGATTATTTACGCAATACAAGATTTGGTATGGGTATTGCTAACTCATATTTTGATACTAATTTTGCAGATTGGCAAACTGCTGGTGATGTTTGTGATGCAAATATAACTCCTTTTTCTGGCGCAGATCAAATTGATTTGATGGATAGTCATGCAGTTGTAGATACATCTAAAAAAGCTATTCAAAATGTAAAACATTTTTTAACAGGTTGCAGAGGTTTATTAAATTATACTTCTGGATTGTATAAAATTTTAGTTGAAACAACTGGAAGTGCGTCAATAACTTTAACAGAAGATAATATTATTGGTGGCGTAAGTGTTTCAAGTAAAAATAAAAATTCACGATACAATAGAGTTTTAGTTGCCTTTATAAATCCAGATAAAAATTATCAATCAGACGAAGTTCAATATCCACCAGTTGATGATTCAAACGAAGCTAGTGCAGATCAACAAGCAAATATGAAAACAGCAGATGGTGGTATTTTATTAGAAGGAAGATTTGATTTTCCAACAATAACTAATGTTTATCAAGCTAGAGAAATGGCTGAAATAATTTTGCGTAGATCAAGATCAAGTTTAAATCTTACTTTAAAAGCTGATGGTACAGCAATGGATTTATCAATAGGAGATATTGTTAATATTACTCACGCAACACCAAGTTTTTCAGCTAAGCCATTTAGAGTTCAAAATATGACAATACATACTGATATGACAGTTTCTTTAACTTTAACAGAACATCAAGATAGTTATTATACATTTGGAACTCAACAAGCAGTAGCTACAATACCAGATACAACTCTCCCAAATCCTTTTTCTGTTTCTGCTCCAGCAAGTGTAACATTATCAGATGAATTAATTATTTATAATGAAGGAACAGCGATAACGAGATTAAATATTGTTGTTGGTGCAAGTCCAGATAAGTTTGTGCAATATTATCAAGTAGAAGCTAAGTTAAGCACAGAATCAACTTTTAAAATTATTGGTAAAGGAAACCAAACTAATTATGAAATGCTCAATGTTATTGATGATAAAACTTATAATGTAAGAGTAAAATCAATTAATGCTTTAGGAGTTAGTTCTACATATACAAGTGCAAGTAGAAAAATTGTTGGTGCTACCGAGCCACCAGAAGATGTAACAAACTTTTCTGTGAATATGCAAGGCTCAAATCAAATGCAATTAAACTGGGATTCTGTTGCTGATCTTGATATTTCTTATTATGAGATACGTTATCAAAATGTAACTGCATCTGGTCAATGGAATAAATCAGTAAACTGGTTACAAGTACCAAGAACATCTGGAACAACAATAACAACAAACGCAAGAACAGGTGCTTTCTTAATAAAAGCTGTAGATAAACTAGGAAATGAATCAAACAATGAAACAATTATTTATTCAAATATATCATCTCTCCAAGCCTTTAATAATATATCTACATTAACAGAAAATATAATTCTAGGAACTTATGATAATGATGTTGCATTAACTGATAATTCTGGAACTAATTCTATTATACTTGATACGATAACTGATTTTGATGATACTGTAGGAAACTTTGATACTCCTAGTGGTAATTTTGATCTAGGGGGAACTGATTCTACATCTAATCCTAATAATAATACTGCTAATATAGATAACGAAGGTTTTTATACTCTTAATCAATCTTTAAGTTTAGATGCTATTTATGATGTATCGTTTACTAAAAACATCACAGTAGATCAAATTGAAGACCCCTATGACCAATTTGATGATGGAAGAGGGGTAAGTTTATTTGATGATGCTCCTGCGCCTTTTGATGGTAATGACCCTACAAA
>JABGXK010000090.1 GCA_018675825.1 Flavobacteriales bacterium
AAAAGAAACTTTTGATCGTTATTATCATTATTTTTACCTATCTCCTCAATTCTATCTCTTGTATCCATCATGATTTTTCTTGGAGATAAAAGTTTTCCAGTTTGATTAGCTGGACAAACTGAGCTACACCTCCCACATTCAGTACAACTATAAGAATTTAATAGCTGAACCCAATTTAAATCAGTGGCATCACGAGCACCAAATAATTGGGGTAGTTTCTCAATATTAGAATCATCTAAAGATTGAGAAGAATAAGGATCCGTATTAGGATCAAGCATTAATTTAACTTCATTAGTTACAGAAATTAAATTATCAATTTTTCCAAGATTATTAATATTTGCAAAATATGTACTTGGAAAAGCAAAAAAGATATGAAGATGCTTTGAAATCAAAACATAATTCATAAAAGCTAGTATACCAAGAATATGAAACCACCATGTAAAACGTTCAATAATAAATAGAGATTCAACAGAAAATGAATCAAAAAGAAAAACAAGATTACTAGAAATAGGAAATGGACCTGCTGCTAAATAATTTTCTGGATCTTTAATCTGTAATAGGGACTCTGCAGTATTCATAATTAAGAAAGCAGACATTAATAGAATCTCAAATATTAAGATAAGATTAGCATCAGTTTTAGGCCATTTGGTCATCTCCTTGCTACGAAACCTCATAATCTTAATAATATTTCTCCTTATTAAAAAAATTATACAAGAAAAAATAACTAAAAATGCTAAAATTTCAAATGAAGCAATAAGAAAATTATATAGATTTAAATTTATTATATGAGCAAGAAACCTATGAGTGCCAAAAATACCATCAATTAGGATTTCTATTACTTCAATATTTATTATAATAAAACCAATATAAACAAACAAATGTAAAATAGCAGCGATAGGTCTATCAAACATCTTTGATTGTCCCATAGCAACTCTAAACATGTTTTTAAATCTAAGTTTCCTATTATCACTTCTATTTATATCTCTTCCTAATTTAATGTTAGAAATAATCTTTCTTAAATTAAGAATAAAAAAATATAGAGCAACAACTAAAATTAATAGAAATATAATATTTTGATAATCGTAGTCGTGCATTAAATAATAATTATTTTACTTTTTATCATATGATTTCTTACTACCTCCTAGTAAAGAAAAATTAACATATCTTTTAGGATTAGTTTTTATATCTTCAATTAAGTCTGCAAGTTCAGATGTGGATTTCTCTAAATTGTTATATAAATTATCATCATTCATTAATTTAGCAAGACTTCCAGATCCTGAATTTATATTAGAAGAAATTTTATCTACATTTTCAAGTAATGATATAATATTAGAATTAGCTAAAGAATCAGAAATAGAAGATAAATTATATAAGATAGCTTTTATATCTGAATTCCCTTCATTAAGGTTTGTAGTAATAGATTCAAGATTAGATATAATCTTAGTTACTTTAGAGTCATTCTGATAAACTATACTATCAACTTTTAACATTGTTTTTGAAAGAATTTCAAAAGTTTCATCTAGGCTATTTATACTATTAGATAAATTAGCCCTTGTTTTTTTATTTAATACAGCAGCTACAATTACTAATAGAGAATCTACTGAGCCAATTAATTCTTCAGCCTTATTTTTTAAAGGTAATATCTGAGCATTTACCTCATCTTGAAGGCTATTTTCAATACTACTCAAAAGAGTATCTCCCAATTTTGAAAAAGTAGAAGAATTACCCATAATAAGTGATACGCCTTTAGTTCCCATTAAATCTTGATTAACAATTTTACAAACTGAATTATTAGGAATACTATCTAACTCATTAATATTTAAGGTTACCATAAGTTTATGGTTTGTAGTATTCAGATTAATATCACTAACCATACCAATACTAAATCCATTTAACATTATGGCACTTCCAACCTGTAAACCATCAATATCAGAATATATTGCATAGTATGATTTATTGGTTTGAAAAACATTAATACCCTTTAGATACTTAAGACCATATATTAAAAATATAAAAGCTAATAAAAAAACAAATCCTAATTTAAATTCTTTAGATAATCTACTCATTGATATATAATTTATTTTGTAAAGTTAATGCTTCTTTCGTAGAAATCTGCTTTCCATCTAAAAATGCTACAATAAATGCGCCATTAAATCCTAATTCTCGAAGTCTATCTTTAAGAGTATCAGCATTACTTTTATTGTTATCTGAGCTTATATAATACCTATAAGTACCATTAATCTTATGTTCTTCAGCTTTCAAATCAATAAAATTTTGATCATTTAACATTGATTTTAAATATGTACCAATTTGAACCTTATACAATAATTTTACGTTTGTTTTTTCAATAATATCTTTTTTATCTGTAATTTTTTCTGTTTTTAATGTAGTATCTTCAATCATTTCAGAATTTCCAATAATTATATCATCTTTAATTTCAACACTTTTTTTATATGTTCTAAATGCTCTAAAAATAGCAGATGCAATATAATCTTGTCCAATTTCTGAATGCAAATAGTCTTCTTCTTTAGGATTAGTTAGAAATCCACATTCAATTAAGATACTAGGCATATTAGTTCTGCTAATTACATAAAAGGGAGCTTGTTTCACTCCTCTACTTTTTCTATTCGCTCTAGTTGAAATTTCCTTTTCTACTTCTTCAGCAATTTTTAAACTTTGATTAAGAAAAGTATTCTGCATCAGACTAAATACAATATAACTTTCTTGCGATTTTGGATCAAAACCTTCATATTTTTGCTGATAATTATCTTCCATATAAATTGCTGAATTTTCTCTCATTGCAACATCCATATTAGCTTTAAGCTTACTCATTCCCATCACAAAAACACTAGCCCCTGAAGGTGATGAGTTAGTAAAACCATCACAATGAATAGAAATAAAAAGATCAGCACTTGAGTTATTTGCAAGCTCTGTTCTCTCATTTAATTCAAGGAAAATATCTGTTTTTCTAGTGTAGATAACTTTAATATCTGGAAATTCATTAGAAATATACTCCCCTAACTTAAGAGAAACTGCTAATGCGATATGTTTTTCATATTTTTTATATCTTTTGGTACCCATAGTACCAGAATCTTTACCTCCGTGACCAGGGTCGATAACTATTGTATTTAAAATATTTTTATTTAACTGAGCATTAGCAGAATTATTAGATAAGAATAAAAAAAATAATAAGAAAAGTATCAGTTTTACGTTATTCACTACTAAATAGTATAAATTAATTAGCTTTGACAAGTATTACATCAATTGAATTAGACAAATATAACATTAAGATTTAACTTGAAAGTTCATAAATTAATTCTGATAATTTTCTTATCAACAGGGATAATTAACAATTACAAACTCTATTCGCAAGAGTTATTAAAAGATACACTTTTAACAAATGATAATTTCAATCAAACTATCTTAGAAGATAAAATAATTAAAGATGCCAGAGATTCAATAAATATTGAAATTTTAAATAAAAAAATTCATTTATACGGAGATGCAAAAATTGAATATGAAAATATTCAAATTAATGCGGGATATATTGAAATTGACTGGAATACAAATACAATTACAGCAAAACCAAAGATAGATTCTCTTGGTAACTATATAGAGAAACCAGTATTTAAAGAAAATAATGAATCATTTCAATCATTAGAAATAAAATATAATTTCAAAACAAAGAAGGGTATTATTAAAGAAATCAATACTAAAGAAGGAGAAGGGTATATTTTAGGCAAGACAGTTAAAAAGACAGAAGATGATATCTTTTATTTTAAAAAAGGAGATTATACAACATGCAATGCAGAAAAACCTCATTTCTCAATAAGAGCTAATAAAATTAAAGTTATTCCTGGAGAAAAAATAATTACTGGCCCAGCATATTTAAGAATTTTTAACGTCCCAACTCCATTATTTTTGCCATTTGGATTCTTCCCAAATAAAAAAGAACAAAGCTCAGGATTAATCATTCCATCTTATGGAGAATCTGCAAATCTTGGTTTTTTTCTAAAGGAAGGTGGGTATTATTTTACTTTATCTGAAAAAATTGATCTTTCTCTTAAAGCAGATATATATTCTAAAGGAAGTTGGGCAATGAAATCTTTAATGAGGTATAAAAAAAGATATAAATTTTCAGGTAATTTAAACCTTAGTTATGGAAATATGATTAATAGTGAAAAAGGGTTCTCAGACTATAGTTTAAAAAAAGATTTTTTTATTAGATGGAGTCATAATCAGGACCCAAAATTAAATCCTTCATTTTTATTTTCTGCTAATGTAAATGCTGGAAGTAGTACATATCACCGAAATAATTCATTTAACTCAAATGAATATCTAAGCAATACATTCCAATCTAGCATAAATGTTTCAAAAAGATGGAATGGAACTCCCTTTAGTTTATCTGCAAATCTTCGACATAATCAAAATACCCAGACTAAGATTGTCAATCTATCCTTACCTGATATATCATTTAATATGAATCGTATATTTCCATTTAAAGAACTTGGCAAAAAAGGAAAGAATCATTGGTTTCATAAAATAGGTGTTAGCTACTCAAGTAATATAAAAAATGATATATCAATAGCTGATTCTCTTCTTTTTACAAAAAAATCTTTAGGAAGCTTTAGAAATGGAATGAAACATACTATACCAATAAGTACATCAATGAAGATTTTTAAACACTTTACATTAAGTCCTAAAATAAATCTTACAGAAAGATGGTATAGTAATCAAATTCAAAAAAACTGGAATATACAAGACTCATTGTTAATAACTGATACTATAAATAAATTTACTCGAGCTGGAGAATATAATTTTTCGACTAGTTTAAATACAAAAATTTACGGAATATTACAGTTTAATAAGGGTAAGATAAAAGCGATAAGACATGTTGTAACACCAAATCTTAGCTTTTCATATAGACCAGATTTTTCGAATCAAAAATATGGCTATTACAAAAATGTTCAATCTTCTTATGACGGAAATGAGCAAGAGTATTCTATAATGCAGAATGGAATTTTTGGATCTCCTGGTTACGGAAGAAATGGTAATGTAATTTTTAACATTTCTAATATCCTTGAAGCAAAAATTCATTCTAAAAAAGATACTATAAATAAAGTAAAAAAAATCAAACTACTTGAAAATCTTAATATTGGATCGTCATATAATTTATTTGCAGATTCACTTAAATTTAATGATATAAACCTAACTGCAAGAACACGCTTTTTAAATCTTATAGACTTTAACTTATCAAGTAGATTTGATCCCTATATAACAAATTATAACCAAGCAAATAATCTAAATAAATTTGAATTATTAAATAACGGAAGGTTGGCTAGATTTACAAATGCAAATGCCTCTATAGGTATAGAAATTTCTAATAAATTATTCTCAAATATAGGTTCGTCGAATAAATCTAAGATTTTATGGAATGTAAACGCAAATTATTCAATTATTTATAATAAGGGTTATAAATCTTCAGCTTATTCTGATACTATTCAGTCACTTAATTTTTCTGGAAATTTAAAAATTAGTGATAAATGGAAGTTTAGTTTTCAATCTGGTTATGATTTTGACACAAATAAACTCACATACACTTCAATAAATTTATATAGAGATCTTCATTGCTGGGAAATGATGTTAAACTTAATTCCAATAGGTTTTCATAAGAGCTATACATTTACAATTAGAGTTAAAGCATCTGTATTACAAGATTTAAAACTAGAAAGAAAAAGAGACTGGGTAAATACTGATTTCAACTAGTTTCTAATCCAATTTTCTATCATTTTTAATCCATATTCAGTAAGAATTGACTCTGGATGAAATTGAACTCCTCTTATATCATAGTCATTGTGTCTATATGATGAAATATTTCCATAATTATTTATAGAAGTAATTTCAAAACAATCTGGAAAATTATCTGTATTTACAATCCAAGAATGGTACAAGCCAACCTTTATTTTTTTAGGAACATTATTAAAAAAATAATCATCTTTAATTATTGAAATTGGTTCTGATATTCCATGATTAACAGTTGATAGATTAGATAATTTAGCACCAAAATACTGAGCAATTGCTTGATGACCAAGACAAACACCTAGAAGAGGCTTATTTATTGATGCTTTAATGATATTATCTAAATTTTTATGCTCACAAGGAAGACCAGGCCCAGGTGAAAGAATAATTTTATCAAACTTATTAAGTTTAGATAGTTTAATCTCATCATTTTTTAAGACAGAAACATCAAATGTAAATTGTTTAACGTAATGATATAAGTTAAATGTAAATGAATCATAATTATCAACTATTAGAACCTTCAAAATATATCTATAAATATAATTCAGCAAATTCTCTAAAAGCGCCATTACCTCCTGAATTCTTAAGTTTAATTATATTAGAAATAGATTTTATTTTACTAACAGCATTTACAGGGCATGCAGAAACACCAACATTTGATAATAATCCGTAACAATTAACATCATCACCAATATATGCAATTTCAGATAGTAAAACATTTTCTTCTTTACAAAAATCTTTTATACATTCTAATTTATCTTCAATACCATGAAAATCATAATCTAAACCTAACTTCTTGGCACGATTCCTATTAATTATTCTGTCTTCAGATGTTATAATACCTACTTTATAACCCTTCTTTTGTAATAACTTCATACCCATACCATCATGAGCACAAAACTTTTTAAATTCATCGCCAGATTCAGTATAGTACATGCCTCCGTCTGTTAAAACGCCATCAATATCACTAAAAAATATTTTAATATTCATAATAAATACCAATTTTTATAATTATATACTAAATGTAAATCTAATACATTAATATGACTTTAAATCAATTAATTTCTTCTTGAATCTTGATTTTGCTAAAAAATCTTTTTCTAACTCCTCAGAGAAAGGAATAGGTGTATCTAAACTTGAACATCTAATAACAGGAGCATCTAGATTTTGAAAACAATTTTCAGAAATTAAAGATGCTATATCAGCACCAAAACCACCAGTCATACAATCCTCATGAAGAATTATTGCTTTTCCAGTCTTTCTAACAGATTCAAAAATTAAATTAGTATCTAAAGGAACCAATGTCCTTAAATCAATTAGATCGCAAGAAAAATTATTAATACTATTAAGAACTTCAAGAGCCCAATGGACACCCATACCATAAGTAATAATTGTAATATCTGATCCTAATTTTAAAATATTTGCCTTTCCTATTTCACAGGTATAATAATTATCAGGAACATCTTCAGAAATACTCCTATATAAAGCTTTATGCTCAAAGAACATGACTGGGTTTGGATCATTGATCGATGCATTAAGAAGCCCCTTAGCATCTTTTGGAAAAGCAGGGTAAACAACCTTAAGCCCTGGTGTATGAGTAAACCACGCTTCATTTGATTGCGAATGGAATGGACCAGCTCCTACTCCAGCTCCTGTTGGCATCCTTATAACAATATCAGCATTTTCATTCCATCTATAATAAGATTTAGCTAATAGATTTACTATTGGATTAAATCCTGAACTAACAAAATCAGCAAATTGCATCTCTATAACAGATTTAATACCTTTTATTGATAATCCGTAAGCAGCACTTACAATTGCAGATTCACAAATAGGAGTATTTCTTATTCTATCTTTTCCAAATAAATCTACAAAACCATCAGTTATCTTAAAAACACCCCCATACTCAGCAATATCTTGTCCCATGACTATTAGATTATCATGTTTTTCGAGACTTTGTTTTAAACCATCTGAAATTGAATCAATCAAACGTTTTTTAGATGTAATATTACTAGCTTTAATATTATCATATTTAAAAGTTTTATAAACATCATTAATTTCATAACCATCAATTAATTTAGTATTTACTTCTCTTTCAGCATTTAACCAAGATTTATTAATTTCATTCTTGAAATCTGTTTTAATATTATCAATCTCTTTAAGGTTAAGAACTTTAGATTCTACTAAAAACTTTTCATAATTTGTAATAGGGTCTTTAAGAGACCATTTTTGCATTAGCTTTTCAGGAACATACTTAGTACCCGAAGCTTCTTCATGACCTCTCATCCTAAAAGTCATACATTCTAGAATAATTGGTTGAGGATTTTTAATAATCTGTTTTTTTATTTCATTGACGGTATCATAAACTTCTAATATATTATTTCCATCAATTGTGTATGCACCCATTCCATAACCAATCCCTTTATCTGAAAACTGCTTACAATTATATTGTTCAGAATTTGGAGTAGACAAACCATAACCATTATTTTCAATAATAAAAATGACAGGAAGTTTCCACACAGAAGCTATATTAAGAGCCTCATGAAAATCACCTTCA
>JABGXK010000091.1 GCA_018675825.1 Flavobacteriales bacterium
ACTGAAGTTGTAAATGTCATTATGATTCCTGCTAGAATCATGCTTAAATATATTTTAAGTAATTTTTTCATAATTTTATTTATTTAATTTCTAAAACTAAAGGGTCAAGTTGTCTCACTTTTGTATTCTTAGCATCAACCCTTTTTGCTTGAATATTTGATATTGTTATCATATTACCAGATTTAGTGTTTTTAATAATATTAATCTGCTTATCACTAAATGCAGGACCTTTAACATCTTCCTTCATTTGCTCTCCTTTATACATACCAGATAATCTGTATGATGTAATTAAATATCTTACACCCTTAAAATCAAAATCTTTAAGTTCAGCTAGTACTCCACCAGAGTTAACTAATTCCATTTTTTCAATCATCCAAGTACCACCTGCATTTTTTGCAAGTTGAACTTTAGCTTTTGGCGGTGGTACTTCTTTTACTCTAAATTCAACAGATCCCATCTTAGATTTTTTACCATCAATCTTAGCATACAGAGTAACAGATGCTTTTCCCTTTTTAGAAGGTTTAGCCATATAATCTCCAGTACTCTTTTTCACAGGAACAACAACACCATTAGAGATTGATACAGATATTTCTCCAGCAGAAAACCCAGGAACAGAAATTTGTAAAGGATTATCTACCTCTAAATATAATATATTCATATTAACTGGAGAAACAACAGCAGTTTTATTAGCAACTAAATAACTTCCCTTAAAAGGATATGTTTTAGTTCCTGATTCTGTTTTCATAGCAATCAAACCTCCCCAATTTTGCATACCCGTTGTATTTGTTCCTCTACTAAAAATTCCTTTTCCATTAATAACTTTAATTGTATCATAATCTCCAGTCATTTCATACTGACCAATACCTAATGAATCATATTCACCAACATAAATTAATGGATCTTGAGTTGTGTCTTTTGCAGATATAAATATTTGAGATCTAAATGAATCTCCTCTTAAAATAAAAGTTGATGTAGGTATTTGAATTGCTTCAGCAGAAGTAAACTTTAAAGAACCTGCATCTATATTTTCTCTTAATAACTTGATTATATCAGCCTCAGTATTTCTAACATCTGATTGCATTTTTGATAAAAGTGTTAATGCTCCTACTGATGGCATGTCTTCAAAATTATAATTTTCCCAAGGAATACTTGATGAACCCCCTTTACCATTTCTATCATCAGTAGATAATGCAGATGAAATATTATAGTTTAAAACTTCGTTATCTCCAGCTAAAATTTTAAGATTATCTCTATAAGAAATAAGTTTTTTCTTAAGAGTATTTGCTTTACCACTAATAATAAGCACCTCCCCAGAAGCATCTCTATTTTCTTTATTATTTAAATTAGAAATAGGAAGTGATTTCTGTTCTTTTGTCAATTGATCCCAAGATAATTCAGTCTCATTACTTTCTATAACATTATCATCTAAATCCTTATATTGACCTAAATGAACTTTCTTGTCAACACTGAAAACTAAATTATATTTTAACTCTTGAATAAAATTGACAATATCATCTGCTTCCGTTTTTACAGCAAGAGCTTGATCTCTAAATGGACCTGCTTTTACAGGATTTAACTCTGCTGCAGCCGTAAAAGCATCATACGTTTCACTATTCTTAGTAGCAAAATTGGCTGTTGTTCTTACTACACCAGTATTTACTTCAAAAAATGAATTTAATACTTCTTTTGATACATTCAATGCAAGTAATGCTGTTAACACTAAATACATCATATTAATCATCTTCTGCCTTGGTGATAATTTACCTCCTGCCATCTATTTTTCTATTTTATTTAATTTAAAATGAATTATTATTTATTTGGATTCATTGCAGTCAGCATATTTGAATATACTGAATTTAATGATTCTAAATTCTCAGCTAAATTCGCAACCTGTTGTTGAAACTTTTTTGAATCTTCTACAGATGCTTGTAAGTTTTGAAGAAAAAGCGATGTTGCTTCCATTTGTTGATTTGATGTCTGAAGTTGAAGCTCGTATAAAGAATTCAAAGCATTCATATTTTTAACTCCTTCTTGAATTTGATTATTATAATCAGAAATTGCTGAAGCTGCAGTTATAGTTTCATTTAATTGTTTTGCTGAATCTCCAAAAGATCTAAGACCTTCATTTAAACTTTCTACTAGTTCATTATCTATCTTAGCTCTTTCTAGAGCCTCATCAAGTTGTTGTGCGGGTCTTTTGTTATCATCATTCATATGTGCAAGTTCTGGATAAACCAAAGACCAATCTGGTTCTTCATGTGTTTTTTCAAAAGCAGAAAAGAAAAATATAATAGCTTCAGTACCTAAACCTATTGTTAAAAATAATCCTGCAAAAGGCCAATGTTCAATTTTAAATAATGCACCAATAATAACTAAAGATGCACCCCACCCATATAACTTTGGCATCATTACCTGATACCATTTTGCTTCTGTAATTTTTGATAATTTATCTACAAAACCCATATTTTTTTTTTAATAATTAGTTATAAAATTTAATTTCAATTAATCTGAAAATCTTTGAAAAATACTACTGAAAATCTTTTTTATCACGACCAAGAAAATCAACAGCACATCTAAAGCCTATGTAACATTTTGAAGTGTCTTGATATTCGTATGTTCTAGTGCTATTTTGAATAAAATAAGCTATGTCTTTCCATGAGCCACCACGAATAACCTTTCTCTTTAAAACTGAATGATCATCTTCACTTGCATTATAATGATAGTCTGAATTCATATCATGAGAATAACTAAATGCTGATTCATCAAAAGCATTTGAAGTCCATTCTGCAACATTACCGGACATGTCGTATAATCCATACCCATTAGGGTTATAAGAAGCTACTTTAACAGTTTTTAGACCACCATCAGCTACGTAATTACCTCGTAATGGCTTAAAGTTTGCCAAGAAACAACCTTTATTATTTCTAGTATAAGGACCTCCCCAGGGATATGGAGATAAATCTTGTCCTCCTCTGGAAGCATACTCCCATTCAGATTCAGTTGGCAATCTAAAATCTGGTAATGCTTGTTGATTATTTTCTTTTAGAAACTTATTCATCTCTTGAGTTCTCCATTTAGTAAAAGCTATTGCTTGTTTCCAACTAACACCTACA
>JABGXK010000092.1 GCA_018675825.1 Flavobacteriales bacterium
ATCTGGTAATGCTATGAAATGGAAGATAAAAAGAAAAACAAATGATGAACTTAGACAAGATTTTATAAATAAAACTGTTAGTCAAGCTGAATTAATAGATCTTAAGATACCTGATCCTGATTTAAAATGGAATGAAAAAAGAGAATCCTATGATTTTGGGGAAATGGATTGGGAAGAATTCTGGAGTGTAGTTGAAGGAAATGGTCCATGTAATGAACAAAGATTAAATCATCATATAAAAGCTCATAAGGAGGGGAAATGGGTGAGAGAAGCTGCAAAAGCATACTCTCAAAAACATAATAATTAAACAAATTATGAAAAAAAACAAATCTACAGTATGGGAAGTATTTATACAAAGTAAAAATGGACTAGCTCATAAGCATTTTGGTAATGTGCATGCAGAAGATAAAGAGATGGCACTTCAAAATGCTAGAGATTTATATACTAGAAGAAATGAAGGTTCTTGTATATGGGTTGTAAAATCTGAACATATTGTATCTTCAGTTCCAGATGATGAAGACTCATTTTTTGATCCCTCAAATGATAAAGTTTATAGACACCCAACATTCTATAAAATGCCGGACGGTGCTAAACATATATAAATGAAAGATTTAGAAAAATATACTCTTAGAATTGCTGATACGTCATTAATTCTAGCACAAAGATTATCAGAATGGTGTTCAAATGGCCCAACCCTAGAAGAAGATATCGCACTTTCAAATATTTCACTAGATCTTTTTGGACAAGCAAATGGATTACTAGATTACGTTTCAAAATTAAATGGTGAGAAAAGCGCAGATGAAATCGCATTTAAAAGAAATGAGAGGCAGTTTTATAATCTACAAATATGTGAGCAAGAGAATGGTCATTTTGGTGATACGATAATAAGACAATTTCTATGTGATTCTTACTTTAAGCTATTTTATTCATCACTTGCTAATAGTAAAGATGAAATATTATCTGCTATAGCAAATAAATCACTTAAAGAAGTAGAATACCATCTTAGACACTCAAGCAATTGGGTAATAAGACTTGGAGATGGAACTAAAGAAAGTAATCAAAAAATTCAAACTTCCTTAAATCAAATATGGAAATTTACTGGAGAGTTTTTTGAGATGGATGAATTAGATAATATAATGCTAAAAAAAAATATAGGAGTTGACAATAATAATCTTAAAGAAGAGTGGGATTTAATTGTTAACAAAACTTTAAAACAAGCTAAGTTGACAAGACCAAATGATGGTTATATGATGAATGGAAGCAAACAAGGACTTCATACTGAATACCTTGGGAAAATACTAGCCCAAATGCAATATCTACCAAGAGCATATCCAGATGCAAAGTGGTAAAATTGCAGAAATATGGACACTACTAGGTACTGTTCCAGACCCAGAAATTCCAGCAATATCTGTTGTTGAACTTGGTGTAATTAGAGATGTAAAGTTTCTAAATAATGAATTTATTATTTCAGTTACACCTACTTATTCAGGATGTCCAGCAGTAAAAACATTTCAAGACGATATCAAAACTCAACTAAATCAAAACAAAATACATAACTTTAAAATTGAAATTGTATATAAACCAGCATGGACAACAGACTGGATGAGTAATGAAACAAAAGAGAAACTTAGAAAATATGGTATTTCTCCACCTGAAAAATTTGCACAATGCCCTCAATGTAGTTCAACAAGTATAGAACTAATAAGTGAGTTTGGTGCAACAGCATGTAAATCACTCTATAAATGTAAAGATTGTTTAGAACCTTTCGAACATTTTAAATGTATATAATAAGAATCTCATACTCATTTATTATCTTTACAGTATAATTTTTATTGAAATATGATACTATTTGAAATAAAAAACCAGGTGGCCATTATAACTCTTAACAGACCTGAGAAATATCATGCATTTATCAGAGAAATGGCACTTGACTTACAAGATAAATTAGACCTATGTAAGTCAGATAATAATATTAGAGCAATAATTTTAACAGCAAGTGGTAAAGCATTTTGTGCTGGACAAGATTTAGGTGAAGTTACTGATAAAAATAAATCAAATCTTACTAAAATGGTTCAGGAACACTACAACCCTATAATAAGAAAGATAAGAGCAATAGAAAAACCAATAATTGCTGCTGTAAATGGTGTAGCAGCCGGAGCTGGAGCATCTATTGCATTAAGCTGTGATATAGTTGTAGCTAAAGAAAGTGCTGTCTTTGTACAAGCGTTTAGTAAAATAGGATTAATTCCTGATAGCGGAGGGACCTTTTTTTTACCAAGATTAGTTGGAATTCAACGAGCAGCAGCATTGATGATGACAGCAGATCCTATCTCAGCTATAGAAGCTCAAAATATGGGAATGATTTATAGAACATTTAAAGACGATGAGTTTATAGAATCTTCATTTGATTTAGCTGAGAGGCTTGCTCAAATGCCAACAAAAGCACTTGGATTAACAAAAAGACTTTTAAACAAATCGCTAAACAATGATTTAGAGACACAAATTAACGAAGAAGAGAAACATCAAACAATTGCAGGAAAAACTAATGATTTTAAAGAAGGTTTAGCTTCATTTTTAGAAAAAAGAAAACCAAAATTTAATGGCAACTAAAATGAATATAAGTATCATAGGTGCAGGAACAATGGGAATAGGTATAGCTCATGCTACTGCTCAGAAAAATTATAAAACAGTGATCTATGACAATTCATCATCTTCACTAAAGAGTGGAAAAGAAAAACTTTATAAATTACTAGATAGATTGGTTACAAAAGGAAAATATTCACAAGATCAATCTAAAGATATAAAAAACAACATAGTTTTTACAGAGAAATTAAATGAGATAAAAAATTCTGAACTTGTAATTGAAGCTATTATTGAAAATTTAAAGATTAAAAAAGAGATTTTTACTAAAATAGAAAGTATAGTTAGTCTAGAATGCATTATTGCTTCAAACACATCATCATTATCTATAGCATCAATAGCTAGTGCTTGTGAAATAAGTAAGAGAGTAATTGGTATGCATTTCTTTAACCCTGCTAATATAATGCCTCTGGTAGAAATTATACCAGCAATACAAACTTCAAAAAATACATTAGAAAAAACAAAAAATATTTTAATTGATCTTGGTAAAAAAATTGTTGTTGCTAAAGATACTCCAGGATTTATTGTAAATAGAGTAGCTCGTCCTTTTTACGGTGAGTCACTAAGAATTTATGAAGAAGGAATAGCAAATTTTGAAACAATAGATTGGGCATTAAAAAATATAGGAGGATTTAAAATGGGTCCTTTTGAGTTAATGGATTACATTGGTAATGATATAAATTACACTGTAACTAAGACTGTTTTTAAAGAATTTTACTACGACTCAAGATATAAGCCTTCATTTACTCAAAAAAGACTTATGGAAGCTGGATATTATGGTAGAAAATCTGGAAAAGGATTCTATGATTACACAAATGAAATATCTAAAGAAATAAATCAAAATAGAGAACTTGCAAAAATTATTGTTTTGAGAGTTCTAGCAATGCTAATTAATGAAGCTGCAGATGCTTTATTTCTTAAAATAGCATCTAAAGAAGACATAGATTTAGCAATGACTAATGGTGTTAATTACCCAAAAGGATTACTTAAATGGGCAGATGAAATTGGTATTGAAAACATATTACAAACATTAGAAAGTCTATATAATACCTACTGTGAAGATAGATATAGACCTTCACCTATTTTACGTGAAATGTCTAAGAACAATAAAACCTTTTTTTAATGCTAAATCCTAATATAATTATTGAAAAAATGATGGAAAATGATGCATTTAGCAAATGGTTAAATATTGAATTGGTAGATATTAAAAAAGGATATTGCAGATTAAAAATGCATGTTACTAAAGAAATGACTAATGGTTTTTTTATAGCTCATGGGGGTATCTGTTATTCACTAGCTGATAGTGCATTAGCTTTTTCTTCAAATTCCCATGGCTACAAAGCTGTTTCTGTAGAAACCTCGATCTCACATACAAGAAAAGTAATGATAAATGATATACTTACTGCAGAGACTAAAGAATTAAGCAAAACAAACAAAACAGCTCTTTATTCAATAATAATTTCAAATCAAAATAATCAAAGAGTTGCTTTTTTTAAAGGAACAGTATATATTTCAGATAAAACCTGGCATTAAATAAAAAATATGAAAACATACATAATTGATGCAATAAGAACCCCGATTGGAAACTTTGGCGGAACATTAAAAAATATTAGAACAGATGATTTATCTGCATTAACAATCAAAGAATTATTAAAAAGAAATTTAATAGACCCAACTAAAATAGATGATGTTATAATTGGATGTGCAAACCAAGCTGGAGAAGATAATAGAAATGTTGCAAGGATGTCATTATTATTAGCTGGATTGCCATTTTCAGTTCCTGGAGAAACAGTTAATAGATTATGTGCTTCTGGTATGTCAGCAGTCATTCATGCCCATCGAGCAATTCAAGCTGGTGATGGAGACTTATTTATTTCTGGGGGTGTAGAAAATATGACTAGAGGACCCTGGGTTATATCAAAGTCTTCTAAAGCTTTTGGAAGAGATTCTAAAATGTTTGACTCTGCATTTGGCTGGAGGTTTATTAATCCTAGAATGGAAAAGTTATACGGTACTGATGGAATGGGAAAAACTGCAGAAAATCTAGTAGAAAAGTATAATATATCTAGAGAGGATCAAGATAAATTTTCCTATAATTCTCATAAAAAAGCTTATAAAGCTCAAAAGAATGGAAAATTTAATAATGAAATAGTCTCAGTAAATATTCCACAAAGAAATAAAGAAGATATGATATTTTATCAAGATGAATTTATTCGTTCAAATACATCATTAGAGATTCTTGCAAAATTAAAATCTGCATTTAAGGATAATGGCTCTGTAACAGCAGGAAACTCATCTGGACTTAATGATGGTGCAGCTGCAATGCTAATAGCTTCAGAAAAAGCAGTTAAAGAATATAATTTAGAGCCCTTAGCCAGAATAATTAGCTCTGCTGTGGTTGGTGTTGAACCAAAAATTATGGGAATAGGTCCAGTTAAAGCATCAATAAAAGCATTAGAAAAAGCTAATTTAACATTACGTGATATTGATGTAATTGAAATAAATGAAGCCTTTGCTGCTCAAGCTATTGCATGTATCAGAGAATTAGGATTAAAAGATGAAGATCCAAGAATAAATCCTAATGGTGGTGCAATAGCATTAGGACATCCTCTTGGTGTTAGTGGTACAAGGATTATTCAAACAGCGGCATTAGAGCTACAAAGAAGTAGAAAAAAATATGCTCTAATAACAATGTGTATAGGAGTTGGTCAAGGTTATGCCACAATAATAGAAAATCCTAATATATGATTTATGAATTTAATGGATTAAAGCCCGTTATTGATCCAACATCATACATACACAAGGAAGCAACAATTATTGGTAATGTTATTATTGGGAAAAATGTCTATATAGGTCCAGGAGCTTCTTTAAGAGGAGATTGGGGACAAATTAATATTAGTGATGGATGCAATATACAAGATAACTGTACTATACATATTTTTCCAGGTAAAGATGTTACATTAAAAGAAAATGCACATATAGGACATGGAGCAATAATTCATGGTGCAACAATAGGAAAAAATACTTTAGTAGGAATGAATTCAGTTGTTATGGATGATTGCATCATTGGAGATGAATGTATTATTGGTGCTCTAACATTTATTAAAGGAGAGAGTAAGATTGATAACAGAAAAATTATAATGGGTAATCCAGCAAAAATAACTGGTGATGTTTCTGATAAAATGATAGAATGGAAAAAAAAGGGAACTGAACTATATCATAATCTACCAAAAGAATGCAAGACAATAATGAAAGAATGTAAACCTTTAACCAAATTGGAATCAGAAAGGCAACAACAAGACACAACTTTTGAAACATGGAAAAAATCTAACTAATGATGTTTGAAAATTATGCTTTAGGAAAATGGATTAAAGGAGATGGAGATGGAACACCTTTATTTAATGCTATAAATGGTGATGAAATTGGTACAGCATCAAGTAAAGGTCTAGATTTTTCTAAAATGATGAAATATGGCAGAGAAACTGGAGGGCATTTACTTAGAAAAATGACCTTCCAAGAAAGAGGATTAATGCTAAAAAAATTAGCACTACATCTTCATTCAATAAAAAATAAATTTTACCAAACTAGTTCTTTTACAGGAGCAACTAAAATTGATTCTTGGATTGACATAGAAGGAGGAATTGGAAATATTTTTGCTAACGCCTCATTAAGAAAAGAATTTCCAGATCTTCCATACTATATTGATGGCAAATTTGCTAAACTCTCACAAAACAATACATTTATAGGACATCATATAATGGTTCCTAAAGAAGGGATCTGTATACATATAAATGCGTTTAATTTCCCAATTTGGGGAATGCTTGAAAAAATATCTGTTAACCTAATGGCTGGAGTACCAGCAATTGTAAAGCCAGCTACTCTAACCTGTTATCTTACTGAATTAATGGTTAGAGAGATTATAGCTTCTAACATACTACCTGAGGGATCATTACAATTAATATGTGGATCAGCAAATGGTATTATTGATCATGCAACATCTGAAGATATAATTACCTTTACAGGCAGTGCATCAACAGGTATAAAACTAAAAGCTAATAGTAACCTCATTGAAAATTCAGTTCCTTTCAATATGGAAGCAGATTCTTTAAACTGTTCTATACTAGCAAAGGATGCATCTCCTGGAACTACTAACTTTGATATATTTATTAAAGAAGTACAAAAAGAAATGACTGTGAAAGCAGGTCAGAAATGTACAGCAATACGTAGAGTTATTGTTCCTCAAGAATATATTAATGATGTTGTAAGCGCTCTTGGAAAAAGATTAGATAAAACAATTATTGGTGATCCAAAAGTTGAAGGAGTTAAAATGGGACCTTTAGCTGGTTTGTCTCAGAAAAAAGAAGTGATAGAAAAAATTCAACAACTTGAAAAAACACAAGATATTGTTTATGGAAACATAAATAACTTTAATGTTATTGGAGCTGATAAAAATAAAGGAGCATTTTTAGCTCCTATCCTATTCTTAAATGAAAATCCACTTAAAAATACCGATTGTCATGAAATAGAATCTTTTGGTCCTGTATCAACGATAATGCCATATAGTGATATAGATCAAGCAATTAAAATAGCAAGACTTGGAAAAGGTTCTTTGGTGTGTTCTATAGTAACTAATGATATGAAAATAGCTGAAAAATTTGTACTTGGAGCTGCTTCCATGCATGGTAGAATTCTAATTCTAAATGAATCATGTGCCAAAGAAAGTACAGGACATGGATCACCAATGCCTCTTTTAAAGCATGGAGGACCAGGAAGAGCAGGTGGTGGTGAAGAAATGGGTGGAAAAAGGGGTATTCTTCATTATCTTCAAAGAACAGCAATTCAAGGACACCCTACTACTATAACATCTATTACCAAACAATACCAATATGGAGCTAAGCAAGATACATCTGGTATACATACATTTAAAAAACATTTTGAAGAAATACAAGTTGGAGATACTGTTATTACAGACAAACATTTAGTAACTTTAAATGATATTGAAAATTTTGCTGATCTAAGTGGCGATAGATTTTATGCACATATGGATGAGAATTCATTAGAAGACACTATATTTACAGAAAGAGTAGCACATGGCTATTTTATACTTTCAAAGGCTGCAGGACTCTTTGTAGATCCTAAGAAAGGACCGGTTCTTTTAAACTATGGGATTGATGAATGTAGATTTATTAAACCTGTTTATCCAGGAATGGTAATAGGAGTAAGATTTACTGTTAAAGAAAAAATTAGTCAAGAAAAAAAGGAAGATGAGAATTACACAAAAGGAATAGTAAAATTTTTAGTAGATGTATATGACGATGAAAATGAAACAGTTATGCTAGCTACTATATTAACAATGATAAAGAAAAAAAATAAATTATGAAAAAAATAATAATTATATTAATGAGTATACCAACATTTTTGTTATCTCAAAATGGTCCTACTGCTAATTTTATATTTAATCCTGTTTGTTTAGGAAACTCTGTAAGCTTGACAGACTTTTCTTTTCCAGATCCATCAACGAATTCTCCAATTGTGCAATGGAATTGGGAATATAATGGAAGTACTATTTCAACTCAACAAAATGCAGATTATCTTTTCTTACAATGTGGCACATATGATATAACATTAATTGTAATAGATTCAGATGGTTTCCAAGATGACACTCTAATTAATATTGAAATTTTTTGTCCTCCAACAGCAGCATTTTTTACTGGTGGAAATAATTGTCTAGGAGATCCAACACAATTTGTGGATGTATCAACTCCAGGAGATGGAACTCCTCCACTAAACTCAGGATCTACATGGATGTATGTATTTGGTGATGCAGTTCCTCCAAATGCAGTTAATCCTTCCTGTACTACTGTATTTAATAATGCTGGATCTAATCAAGTATTGTTTATTGTTTCTGAATTACAATGGAATGGACAATACTGTATAGATACATTAATAGAAATTATTCAAATTGATTCATGTTTCACAGGAATAAATGACACTAAAAACAACACAAAGCGAAAAATTATTAAAAATATTGATCTATTAGGAAAGTCAAAAAAAACAAAATCAAAAAATTTAAATATTATCATTTATGATGATGGTTTAATAGAAAAGAAATTTATAATTGAGTAAAATGGAAGAAGGCTCAGTTAATTTAAATATTAAAAATGGAATTGGAACAATTGAATTCTATCATCCACAAAGTAATTCACTTCCTGCAAATGTTTTAAAAAATCTTGCTCAAACGATTATATCTTCTGGAAAAAATAAAGATATAAGAGTAATTATTCTAAAAAGTAAAGGAGACAGGGTATTTTGTGCTGGAGCTTCTTTTCAAGAATTAAGTGATATCTCAAATACTAAGCAAGGAAAAGAATTCTTTATGGGTTTTGCTAATGTAATTAATGCTGCAAGAGAATGTCCTAAATTAATTATTGGCAGAGTACAAGGAAAAGCTGTTGGTGGTGGTGTTGGAATGGTCTGCGCAACAGACTATTGTTATGCTACAAAATATGCAGCTGTTAAATTAAGTGAATTATCTATTGGTATTGGTCCTTTTGTTGTCGGTCCAGCAGTTGAAAGAAAAGCTGGACTATCTGCTTATTCGACTCTTGCAATTAACTCTACAAAATGGTTTAGTGCAGAATGGGCTAAACAAAAAGGAATCTATTCAGAAGTTTTTGAAACTGTAGAGCAGATGGATCATGAAATATCAGAGATAGCATCAAAACTTGAAAAATCAAATCCGCAAGCTATGCAGAAATTAAAAGAAGTTTTTTGGTCAGATTATAAAAACTGGGATCAATTACTTAAAAAGAGAGCAGAATTTAGTGGTGAACTTATTTTATCTAATTTTACTAAAGAAGCAATTTCAAGATTCAATACCAAATAGGTGTCAGAAATAATTTCAAGACAAATATTAAGGAAAGCATATACTCTAATTTGTACTGCAAGATCATTAAGTGAGATTTATGAAGATCAGAAAGAAATAACTTCAAAATATGTTCATGCCACATCAAAAGGTCATGAAGTAATTCAATTAGCACTTTCCTTACAATTAAAAAAACAAGATTGGGTATCACCATATTATAGGGATGATTCAATTTTATTAGGAATTGGAATAACACCATATGAATTAATATTACAATTACTATGTAAAAAAGACGACCCATTTTCTGCAGGAAGAACATACTATTCTCATCCTTCACTAAAAAGAGATGATATGCCAAAAATCATACATCAATCATCTGCAACAGGAATGCAGGCCATACCTACAACTGGAATAGCATTAGGCTTACAATATAAATCTAAAAATAATCTATTAGATAAAGAAAATACTAAAAAAGCAGTTGTTGTTTGTTCATTTGGTGATGCATCAATTACAGAAGGAGAAGTCTCGGAGGCATTTCAAATGGCAGCATTAAAGAAACTTCCAATTCTTTACTTAGTTCAGGATAATGAGTGGGATATATCTGCACATGCTTCTGAAACAAGAGCAGTAGATGCAACTACTTATGCAAAAGGATTTGGAATTAAAAGTTATTATGTTGATGGAACAGATTTTACTGAATCTTATAATATTATATCAAAGGCTTTGCAAGAAATTAGAAAGAAAAGTATTCCAATACTTATTCATGCTAAAGTTCCTTTATTAAATCATCACACATCTGGGGTAAGAATGGAATGGTATAGAGATGATCTAGAAGATTCAAAAAAGCAAGATCCATTACCAAAATTAAAAAAACTTCTAATTGATAATAAATTTGAAAAAGGTGAACTAATTAAAATTGAGAAAGAAATTAATAAATCTGTTAAATCTGATTTTAAAAAAGCATTAATAGCTGATGATCCTAGTTCTGATGATCTATTTGATCATGACTATGCTCCAACAAAAATAATTGAAGAAAAAGGTAGCTTAATATCTGAAAATAAAGAGCCTATTTTTATGGTAGATGCTGCAATTTTTGCAATAAAAGAATTAATGACAAAACATCCTGAATGCCTCTTATATGGCCAAGATGTAGGTCAAAGATTAGGTGGAGTTTTTAGAGAAGCAGCAACATTAGGAAAGATTTTTGGAGATCAACGAGTTTTTAATACTCCAATTCAAGAAGCATTTATAATTGGGAGTACTGTTGGGATGTCAGCTGTAGGACTAAAGCCTATTGTTGAAATACAGTTTGCAGATTATATATGGCCTGGATTAAATCAACTGTTTACAGAAGTAAGCAGATCAAACTATTTATCAAATGGTAAATGGCCTGTAAGTTGTGTTATCAGAGTTCCAACAGGTGCTTATGGAAGTGGTGGTCCATATCATTCATCTTCAGTAGAATCTATTTTAACAAATATCCAAGGTATAAAAATTGCTTACCCATCAAATGCTTCAGACTTAAAAGGTATTATGAAAGCTGCATATTATGACCCAAATCCAGTAGTTATTCTAGAACATAAAGGCTTATACTGGGGGAAAATTAAGGGAACTGAAGAAACTAAAACTTTAGAACCAGATGAAAATTATATTCTGCCATTGGGTAAAGCTAAAATAACCTTAAAAGCAAGTAAAGAATTAATTAACAAAGGAAATAGTTTATGTATCATAACCTATGGAATGGGAGTATATTGGGCAAAGACTGCTGCTAAAGAATTTAAAGGAAAAATTGAAATTATTGATTTGAGAACATTAAACCCTTTAGACGAAAAATTAATTTTTAAGAGAGTAAAAATTCATGGGAAATGTATTGTACTTAGTGAAGAACCATCTAACAATTCATTTGCACAGTCTCTTGCTTCAAAAATCTCTCAAAATTGCTTTAATTATTTAGATATGGCAGTAAAAGTTGTAGGTTCTGAAAATCTACCTGCTATACCTCTTAATTCAGTTTTAGAAGAAAGAATGCTTCCAAATTCTAAGAAGATGGTGATAGAAATTTCAAAACTATTTGATTGTTAATTAGCTGTGTCAGTTCTAGAATTTAAAGATGGTAAATGTTAAGATATTAAGAAGTGTAATTTTCAATTAAAAAATCCTATAATACCTCTGTTATTATTTGAAACAAAATTATATTTGCAACTTAAATTTCTCTCAAATATGAAAGGTAAAATATTTACATTTATTCTACTTAATTTCTTTAGTATTTCTATTCTTGCACAAACAAATTATACCATAAGTGGTTATGTTCAAGATAATGAATCAGGAGAAAATTTAATTGGAGTTTCAATTTATGATAAAAATACATTTAAAGGCACTGTAACAAATCAATATGGTTTCTATTCATTAACTCTTGAACAAGGAAAATATGATATTATATTTTCTTTTATCGGATTAAAATCAGTAACTAAAAATATTACTCTTAATAAGGATGTCAGAATTAATATTTCATTAGAAAGTAATTCTATCTTAACAGATGAAGTAATAGTTACAGGTGAAAAATTAGATAAGAATGTAACAAGCTCTAATATGAGTCAGGTAAAAATAGAGGTAGATAACATAAAACAACTTCCTGTAATTCTTGGAGAGGTAGATGTGTTAAAATCAGCACAACTATTACCTGGAATAACTTCTAACGGAGAAGGAAGTTCAGGTTTATATGTGAGAGGTGGTGGTCCAGATCAAAACTTAATTCTTCTAGATGAAGCTGTAGTATATAATGCATCTCATCTTTTTGGTTTTTTTTCTGTTTTTAATGCAGATGCAATAAAAGATATTAATATTATAAAGGGTGGAATGCCTGCAGAG
>JABGXK010000093.1 GCA_018675825.1 Flavobacteriales bacterium
AAGGCAAAAAATATATTTGCAAATATTGATGTTGTTACGATTGCACTATACATGATATTAGTATTTTTTGGATGGATAAATATCTATGCTTCTCAATATAATGACGATACTGAATTTGCGCTAGATTTTACGAACAGATACGGCAAACAAATGTACTTTATAGCAATCTCCTTATTCTGTGGATTCCTTACACTAATAATTGATTGGAAGTTCTACTATTCCCTATCATATATATTATATGGATTAATAATAACATCACTAATCACAGTTTTAATTATTGGAGGAGTCACAGGAGGAGCTACTTCTTGGTTTGAGATTGGCGGGTTAAAATTTCAACCTTCAGAATTTGCAAAGTTTGCAACAGCATTAGCATTAGCAAAATTTTTTAATATGCAACATGCAAAAAAGAAAAATTTTAAAACAAAAATATATTCTTATATAATAATTCTAAGCCCTTGCTTACTTATTATTCTTCAAAATGATTTAGGAACTGCACTAATTTTTTCTGCATTTATTCTAGTCTTATATAGAGAAGGATTATCTATAAATATTCTCTTTTTAATTTTAATTACTGGAATACTATTTATACTCAGCTTATTGATTAATCAAGAAATTTTAATTTATATATTTTCAATAATTGCAATAATAAGTCTATTTATCTTTAGATTTAATAAGAAAGATATCGTAACAATTAGTGTAAGTTGGATTGTATCTGTTTTATTTATTTCTGGAACAAATTATTTTGTCTACGAAATATTAAAACCCCATCATAGCAAAAGAATTGATATTTTATTAGGAAAAGAATTTGACCCTTATGGGGCTGGATATAACTTAATCCAATCTAAAATTGCTATAGGATCTGGAGGAGGTACGGGTAAAGGGTTCTTAAATGGAACGCAAACGAGATTTGATTTTGTTCCTGAACAAAGCACTGATTTTATTTTCTGTACAATTGGAGAAGAATGGGGTTTTCTAGGTAGCTTACTTTTTATATCACTTTTTATTGGGCTAGTTAGCAGGATAATATTTCTTGCAGAACGTCAAAGATCAAATTATAGTAGAATATATGGATACAGCGTAGCCTGTATTTTATTTGTTCATTTTGTAATTAATATTGGTATGACAATTGGATTACTTCCAACCATAGGAATACCTCTTCCTTTTATAAGTTATGGGGGATCATCACTTTTAGGCTTTACTATGCTAATATTTATTTTTCTAAATCTTGATTCTTATAGATTAGAAATATTGAGGTAAAAATTAATAAAAAACTGATCTATTATCAACAATATTAGCATCCTTTTCTAGCGCTTTATATGAAGCGCTATAACTGTATGTCTTTATTTTCTCAAACATAGATTTTTGTTCTTCAGAAAAATCTCCTTGAGATCTATAATCATCTTTGGAAATGACAGAAACTACATTAACAGAATTTGTAGATTTAATTGGAGAAGAAACTCCTCCAATATTGGTAGAAAAAATAGTTCCAATAATCTCTGGTGAATAACCTAAACCGTCAACAGTCAATACTGAAAGCTGTGCCTTCTTATTATTTATGATGCTCACATTTAACTTTTCACTTAGAGCTTCTAAGCTAGCATATTCTCCCATTTTCTCAACTAGTTTGTTGTATTTCTTATCTGCACGAATATTCTGTTTAATCTTATTTTCAATTTCAGATAATTGTATATGGTCTTCATTATTTTCCTTAACCAGCTTAGCCACGACATAGAAATTATCAAAATTTAAGATATCAGAAACCTCATTTAAGGACGCTTCATTCATCCATCTAACTATTGAACGTGAATTTGCAAGACCAACTAAATTTTCTTTTTCTGGCGTTACCTTAACAGCACTTCTCTTAACAAGATTTAGATCTAAAACTATACTATCAAAAGAATTATTTTTATCATTTAATTTACCAGCAAATTGGCCAGCTTGCGTGAAGTAATTATTATCAGTTTCAGTACTTGCAGAAATAATATTATCAATAAAAGCTATTTTATATTTATTATCTTTTTTACTGGTATTCATCACCTGAATTAAGTGAACACCATATTGTGTTAGTACAACCTTCATTTCATTTTTTAATGAAGAAAAACAAGAATCCTTAAACTGTATATCTAATGGAAAACCATATTTACTTGAAAGAGCATCTTCTCCAAACCAGCCTAATTCACCACCTTTATATTTTGTGTTTTCATCAAAAGATTTTTCTATAGCTAATAATCCAAAATCTGCTCCATTCTCAATTTTCTTTTTAAGATCATAAATTACAGATTTGGCAGAATCAAAACTAATTGAAGTATTATTTGGTTGTATTAAGATATGTCGAGCCTCTAAAGAGTCAGGTCTTTTCTGGATATCTACAAGTTTAGATAACCTATATGTTGTTGAATTAGTTTTATATGGTCCTATTACGGTTCCTAAATTATTATTCACTAACTGAGCAAATACAGAATCATTTGAAAAATCATCTTTTTTCCTAAAATTAAAAATAGTATTTCTATTATCAGAATAACGTCTTATAATATTTAGATAATCATTACTATCTTCAAAATCATCTTTTAAATTAGCAAGAGCAGAACGCGTTTCTAAATCATCCTCATTACTAGGGACAACAGTAAAAACAACATAATCAATATCTTTACTCAAATCTTGCTTGTAATCACTCTTATTCTTGTTATAATAATTGTTGATTTCTTCTTCAGATATATCAATCAAGGAATCCTCAATCATAGAATAAGGTAAGTTGATGTAGTTATACATAGCAACCTGCATACTTTCATTAACAGAGATTTTAGCTTCTTCTGAATTAATATATGTTCCCTTTTCAATTAATTTATCATATTTTTCATTTTTTAAAACATTTAGTAAAAAGGACTCAAATGACTTCCAATCTCTAATTGCATCGCCAGTTTCATCTTCCTGTATATTTTGCAGGTATTCTGTAACCTTTTTTCCATCAAAAACTAATGTTTCTATATTTTCTCCTGTATTTTTGTCAATACTTTCAATTTTAGTTTTAAAATTAGGGAATCTTGTGATTTGTGGATGTGCATTTATTCCTGATATTCTTTCCATCCATTCTTCATCAGAAATATTGACGCCTATTTTTTCATATTCTTCCTCCATAATTAACTCACGAATTAATTGGCTCCAAGCTTGTTTTCTAATATCTGAGACATCCCTCTTAGTTAAGTCTTCATCCTGGCCTTGGTTTTTTCTAGATGCTAGAACATTTTTTGTCATTCCATCAACTGTTTTTACAAAAGTAACACAGTTACAAGCAGTCTCATGAGCACATGAATTAAGAACACCTTCTCCGAGTACCTCAGCAATATTATTTGTATTTGAACCTGGATTTCCAGTTAATGAGCCAAGAAATTCTCCACCAATAAAAGCTAACATAGCGAAGCCTATTACAGCTATTAATAAGCCTGACCTATTTCTAATTCTTTGAAGTGATCCCATAAAGCATTTATTTTATTAAAAGGATGCGAATATACAATTGTTATTTAACAAATAAAAACAAGATAAATCCTAATATTAATTCTTAACTAAAAGATGAACTTTGATGACACTTCTATCATCAACCTCTTTAATTGTTATTTTATACTCATCTAAATTAATAACATCATTTTCTGCAGGTATGTTTTCTAAATAATGTAGTACTAATCCCGCTATTGTTTCATATTCATCAGATTCTGGAAGATTAAGATTAAAATCTTTATTAATCGCTATCACTTCTAATCTAGCTAAGACAGAAAATTCAAAATCATTAATCCTCTCTACTAAATTCAAATTAATATCATGTTCATCATCTATTTCACCAACAATCTCCTCTGTAACATCTTCAATTGTTAACATACCAGAAGTACCACCAAATTCATCAACTACTAAGGCAACACCTTTGTTTCCGTCTATAAAGTCTGATAATAACTGCATAGCATACATAGTCTCAGGAACAAATGGTATAGGTAATAAAAGTGAACGAATATTTCTAGGATTTCTAAATAGATCAGAAGAATGTACATAACCAACTATACTATCAATATTATTTTTATAGATAAGAATTTTTGAAAGCTTTGTTTCTATAAATTTATTTTTTAATACTTCAATAGAAGAGTTAATATTTAAAGCAATTATTTCAGTTCTAGGGATCATACATTCTCTAACTTTCTTTGAGGAAAGATCCAATGTGTTTTGCAACATTTCTAATTCAACACTTGAAGACTCCTCACTATTATTGGTGTTAAGATGACTCAAATATTCGTCAAGATCTGTCTTATTAAAAAAATGTTTACTTTCAGTTAATCTTTGACCAAAAAACAATCTAATTATTATCTTAGATATTTGCATAAAAACCCAAGCAAAAGGTCTAAATAAAATAAAAAAACAAAAAATTGGCAAAGAAAATATCCTTAGAGTCTTATTGGCATAAATCTTAAAAATAGATTTTGGTAAAAACTCTGCAGAAATTAATATAATAGTTGTAGAGATTATTGTTTGCACAAAAAGTAAATAATAAGGATTAGAAATTACAAGATAAGGAGCTAGTAGTTTTGTCATAACAATTCCATAAACTACTAAAGAAATATTATTACCTATTAACATTGTAGTAATAAAATTTGACTCATTTCTAGAAAAGAAAGATATAACCCTGGATGATATCTTCTCAGTTCCTTTATCTAATTCCAATTGTACTTTATTGGATGATACGAATGCAATCTCGACACCTGAAAAGAATGCTGACAAAATGATAGTTAATATTGCAAGAAAAAAATACATTTTAGTTATCCATTATATTAATAAGCATTTTTCCACTAATTTTTTTAAGAGTATAATCATTGAAATTTGGGTCTGAGCTAAATCCTTCTGCATATATAACTTCTTTATCAGTTGTAATAATTACCTTTTCATCAGTATAAACTAAGTTTTTTGATTCATCCCAAATTAAATGCTCAGTTTCTAATTTTCTAGTACTATTTTCCAAGACTACAGAATTAGTTGCTTCCATAATATTACTTTTTTCATAGATAACAGCATTTATAGCTGATAAGTTAGATAAAATAATTTCAGCATTATTATAGAAAACAACTTTAAAACCTTCAGAAAATACTAATTGAGAGTTATCCCCAGTATATCTTTCAATTTTATTAGCATCCATCTGCAGCTTAATTATTCCATTCTCAGTATGAATTAATCTTGATTTTTCAATAATTTCAACAGGAAGTTCATTTTCAGTAAACAACTCTTGTACTAATAAAGGATCATTTTGACATGAGCTATTAATAACAATTATAAAAAGTAATATCCAGCGCATAGCTAATCACTTGTTCTAACTAGTGTTAATTTATTTATCCAGCATTCTATTTGGTATGATGAATTCTTGTCAATATTATTAAAGAAACATACTTCTGTAGAAGGAAAATACTTGGAATAAGTATTTATACTTTTACTTGCTCTGACTTTAACATTTGTATCCGATAAAGCCTTATTAAACATATCTACAGCAATCCAATATACTGCTTTCTGCTCAAATTCACTACCACATTTACTGGCTCCTGCTATATATATATTGCCAAGATTCATATAAGCCTCTCCCCAATTATCCTTTAAATCTAATGCGCTATAAACAGCAATTCTAGCCTTTGAATAAGACCCCGCATTTCTATATGCATCAGCTAGACCTAAATAATATTTAGCTTTAATATCATTATCTTGTTCTAGGTTTATAGCTTCATTACAATACTCTATAGCCTTACTAAATTCTTTTCTAGAAATACTCATTTTTCCCATTTTGCTAGCTGACAAAGCTGAAGGCTCAAGCTCATATAACTTTGATGAAACCTTATAAAATAAATCATCCTCAGTACACTCTTTTTTATCTAATACATTCAACACTCTTTTTAAAAAAACAATATCCTCTAAAGAGGAGGAAAATTTTAAAGAATAAATTTCAATAAGAGTATTACAATCTGCATATGGAGTAAATAGAGATTCTATATTTAATGATGTTTGAGTATAATATTTGCTTTTTTTAGCATTATTAATAAGATTATAATCAACTATATCTGATAGCTTGGTGTATAATTCTAATATATCTTGTTTACTAAGTTGACTGTTTTTTTCCATTAAAGTAGCTGATTTAAAATATTGCGAAATTGCTCCAGCTGAACTTTTATTTTCTTGTAAATCAATAGATTTTTTTAGAATTTCATATGCCTCTAAATAACGCTTCTTATCATATCTTAATAAATCAGATCCCTTCAATCCAAGCACAAAACCTTCCTTTCCAAAAAACTCAATCCTATTATCATAGATTTGCATTAAAGTATCAAGATAAGCTTGATTATTATCTTTATCAAGTTTCATCTGTGCTTTAATTATAGTAGGTCCGTTTTTATATATATTACCACTAGATCTAGGGCAATTCATAAATACCCATCTCCATGGCTCTAATGCTTCAGTATAATTCTTCTGTTTATAATGTTCTCGATATAACGATAAGTTAGTAATACAATTCAAACTATCATTACCCCATTTCTCTTGTGCACTTATATCAATAGTTAAAAAGAACACTACCAATATTAATAAAAACTTCTTCATTTTTTAATTATATTTTTGTTTAACAAACCATATACCTTCAAAAGACATACTAAGACCAAAGCGTATATATTGTTCTTTAAGTAAATTATTTGAATTTGTTCCTCGTTGACCTAAAACTATAGATAAATCATAAGTTGATTTATTCTTTTTCATAGGTATACCAATACCAAAACTTATACTTTTATCTTCAAGCTGAATATTATTTATTTGCAAAGGCGTTGTGAATAGAGAGATCCCTAATCTATAGTGACATTTCTTATAAAATGTAGTTACAGAATTAGCATCAGGAGTATATTGAAGTCCAGATGAAATTTTTGTGCTGTTTTTTAAAGAATCTGTCTCTCCAAAAAGCTCATAATCACTCCAATTCTGTAGAGAGTAATCACAAATAAAAAGCCATTCATCCATTTTATATGTTAATCCAATATTAGTATATTTTGGCAACATCATATCTCCTTTTTCTACTGTATTTACAAAAGTATCTTTCACA
>JABGXK010000094.1 GCA_018675825.1 Flavobacteriales bacterium
ATCCAAAAGCAGAAGAAGAAAAAGCAGATGATCACGTTTGGTATAGTGAAATTAAAATTAGAGCAATAGGAAACGAAAGTGGTTGTCCAATATGTGTTGGTAAAAAGGTTGTTCCCTCAAATTGCCTTGCAATAACACATCATCATTTAGAGAAACAATGGCATCCCACTTTTAATGGTGATAAAAAACCTGAAGACTATACTGCCGGAAGTCATGAAAAAATATGGTGGAAATGTCGAGAAGATCCAAAAGCAGATGATCACGTTTGGTATAGTGAAATTAAAAGTAGAACAAGAGGAAACAAAAGTGGTTGTCCAATATGTATAAATAGGAGAGAGTGGCCTGTTCCTTCAACTTCACTGAAAAAAACACATCCTAAATTAGCCAAAGAATGGCATCCTACTGAAAATATTTATAAAGAAACTGGACACTTTCCTATTGGAAAGTTAGAAGATTTATGGCGGCCATGTCTTTATGATGAAAATTATGAATGGAAAGTTACTATAAATGCTAGAGCTCGTTTATTAAAGCTTTATAGCCATTTCGATGATGATATAAATCCTTTTTTAGCAAAAGAATGGGAACCCACTAAAGATAAGAAACCTGAACACTTTACTGCTGGAAGTAATGAAAAAATATGGTGGAAATGTCGTAAAGGTCATAAATGGCCGGCTCTAATAAAGAGTAGAACTCGTACAGATAAACCAACGGGTTGCTTAGAATGTAACCCGAAATCAAAAGAGGAATTACAAATATTTTACGAACTTAAATCAATATGGAAAGATGCTGTAAATGGATATAAAGAAGAATTTGATAGCGGTGAATTTGATTTTTATATACCTAAATTATATTTAGTTATTGATTATGACGGAAATCGTTGGCACAATAAAAAGAATAATATTGAAAGGGATCGAACAAAAACAAACATATTTAAGCTTAATAAATATAATGTCTTCAGAATAAGAGAACAATCTAATGAATTTAAGCTTGATAATATTACTGATAACGATATAACAATCGATAAGTATCAAAAAAACAAGATAAAAACTATAGTTGATAGAGTTCTTTCAAATATAATGGAAATGTTCCCTAATGAATTAGATAAGTCAAACAGCAATATATGGATTAAGTAGTGTTGTAGGAAGGCTGCTTAATTACTTGCTTGTTCCTTTATATACAAGATATTTTAGTCCAGAACAGTACGGTGTTGTCACCGAGCTTTATGCATATGTGGCATTTTTTGTTATCATATTAACATATGGTATAGAAACAGCTTTTTTTAGATTTTCTCAAAAAGAAAAGAGCAACAGATTAGTATATAGTACATCTCTTATTTCCTTATTATCTACCTCTTTTATTTTTGTGGCTATTATGTTTTTTTTTAGTGAAAACATTGCGTCAACAATTGGTTATCCTTCAAATCAGGATTATATTAAATGGTTTGCATTAATCATTGGTTTAGATGCTGTTTCTTCCATATCCTTTGCTAAGCTAAGAGCCTTGAATAAAGCGACTAGATTCGCGCTTGTTAGGTTAGTTAATATATTTATTAATATAGGCTTAAATCTATTTTTTATTATTTATTGTCCATATGTGATAGAAAATGATTTACAATCTTTAAATTTTGTTAATTCTGTTTATTCTGAATCTGTAGGGGTTGGTTATATTTTTATTGCAAATCTTATAGCATCATGTGTCACAATTCTAATGTTAGCTCCTGAAATGATTAATTCTGTTTGGATCTTTGATAAGAAGTTATGGAAAAAAATGATGATTTACGCTTCACCTTTATTGATTGCTGGCTTAGCAGGTATGACTAACGAGACAATAGACAGAATATTACTTAAGTATCTTTTGCCAGAAAATATAAATTCATCTAGTGAAATTGGCCTTTATGGAGCTTTTTATAAATTATCTATAATAATGATTTTATTTATTCAGACCTTTAGATTTGCAGCAGAGCCTTTTTTCTTTTCACAAGAAAGGCAAGCTAATTCTAAAAAGGTTTATGCTGATGTCATGAAGTATTTTGTAATTGTCCTATCTGTTATTTTTCTTATTGTAACAACATTTTATGAATTTTTCATAAACTTTTTAGGCTCAGATTACCATGATGAACGAGGTTTTATAGTGGTTTCTATTCTTTTATTAGCTAATTTCTTTTTAGGAATATATTATAATTTATCAATATGGTATAAATTAACTGACAAAACAATTTTTGGTGCTTATCTTGCAATTTTTGGAGCAATCATTACAATCGTATTAAATTTAATTTTGATACCTATGCTTTATATGAATGATGCTGGCATCAAAATTCCAATGGGTTTTGTAGGATCAGCTATCGCAACATTAGCGTGTTATTTTTCAATGACAATACTGTCGTTCCTACTTGCTAAAAAACATTATCCTATTGATTATGATTACAAAAGAATTTTATTGTATTTTTCTTTAATGTTAAGTATCTTTATTATTTTACATTTTACTAGCTTTACCATTATTATTAACTCAGTATTTGTTTTTATTTATTTAATAGTTATATATTTAGTAGAAAAACCAAAAAAACCTATAAATGCAACACCTGAATTGTTTTAAAAGTGAACGTTAAAATTCTAAATAAATCTAACAACAGTATACCTGAATATTCCACGCCACAATCTTCAGGTATGGACTTAAGAGCTAGCCTTACAGAGCCGGTTATTTTAAAACCTAACAATAGAGGCCTTTTTAAAACAGGATTATTTCTTGAAATACCTGATGGATACGAAGCCCAGGTTAGGCCAAGAAGTGGCTTAGCTTTAAAAAATGGAATAACTGTTTTAAATTCTCCAGGAACTATTGATGCAGATTATAGAGGGGA
>JABGXK010000095.1 GCA_018675825.1 Flavobacteriales bacterium
CTCCAAAAGAAGAATTAATAGTAGCACTTAAACTATCACGAAGAAAGTTAAATGCAACAAATGGAGGGGAATATGTAATTGCTCTTGCAGGTAATCTACCTGCATAGCGTATAATACTAAAAGTTTTTTGTAAAAAAGGATTTAAAGAAGGCCCTAAAGTTTCTAAACTATCTTGTAAAAGACGACTTTTTATAGAATATATCTGTCTAACATTTTTAATATTACCTTCTGCATCTCTTATGTTTCTATACACAACATCAAATATTTCTCCTGTAGCATCATTTCTAACAGTACTTGTTGTTGCCATTGCAAACATTTTTTCATCTAATTCTGCTAATTGTTTTTCAAAAGAAGAATCTATTTTAATTCCTTTTCTTTCTAATTCTTTTATAACAGATTTTGTAAATACTTTAACACTTTTAATTTGCTCTGTGCTTGCTAATTGTGCAATATATTTTGCCTCTACTTCTGGTATTTTATCAAGTTGATTATAAAATGCAATTTTTCTTGCATTAGCATCTGCCGCTTTTACTATATTATAAGTGTAATCTATACTCGTTCTTAATAAAGGTGCTAAAGTTGTTTTTTGTTTTGCTTTATTATCAATAACAAATGTTTTTCTTTTTTTACTTGTTCCTACACTATCAACACCTACAATTTTTTTACTTGTTCCGGCTTCATACGCTACATGCTCCATTCCTTTTAAACTTCGCATAGGTATATAACCATAAGGACTATCTGCTTTCATTTTAACAACTGCATCAGCATCATGTAATCCTCTAGATTGAGCGTAATCTAATAAATCATCAAAAAATGCTTTCCATCCTTTCATACCTTCTATAAATGAAGGGGAACTAGCATCTCTGCCCTCGTATTTATATTTTACTCTGTATTGGTCTGGTGTCAATTCTCCGTAATCTAAAATTTCTTGTATTTTTTCTTTTGCTATTTGCTGTCTTTTATTTTGAGACATTGCTTCTTTAGGGGTAAAAGGAGTATCTTGAAGCTTTGGAACTTTAGCTCCTGTTTTTTTAGCATTTGCTAACAATCTTTCATTTTGTAGTAATATACCTTGACTTCTTTTTGCTAGAGCATATCTGATAAACATTTCACCTTCACCTGCATCGTCATAAGGTTTTATAACAGATTCTAATCCTTTATTACCTGTGGGAACAGGTTCGTATATTATTTTACCATAATTTGGAAGATTAGGGTCTTTTCCTATAACATTTTTAAAAACCTTTACACCATCTTGTAAAAAATCATCAGAGCGTAAAGTAGTTGCCGCTATTTCTTTTCTTTTATTAGCAGTAAGTTGACCGGGGTCTAAATACTCTACAGGTATTTCAGAATCTCTGCCTTCTTTAATTAATTTTTTAACTTCTTTTGTAGCTTTTAATTGAGCATCAAGTGCGGGTTTTAATGCTTTTGATGAAGCTTTAACTCCTGTATATGCGTATTGAAATAATTTAAAAGCATTATCTTCGTCAAATATACTTTGTTTAATTCTAGACATCCACCATAAAAAAGGTTTTTTTTCATCTGCTTGAACAAATAATTTTTTAGTTTTTGTTCTTCCTGTTATAGTTTTATCTAATTCTTTAACATCAATATCTTCTCTAATAACAGTTTTTGTTTGCCCTGTTTCTTCATCTATTTCGTTTAATACTTTTTTTAACGTAGGGCTTGCAGGTTCTTTTGGCACAGCAAAAATATCGTATTTCATTTTTAAAACGCCATAATTTGCTAAACCATTTGGAAGAATACTTAATCCTCCTCCAAAAATTGCAGATAGTCCTGTTTGTTTTAAATTATATTTTGTTCTTAATCCTAATTCTCTTTCAGCTTCTTGTATAGCTAAATCTCCTGCCGCAAATATACTAGAATCAAATGCGGTAGTTACTGCTGTTGCTTTTGCAGTTTTTTTTAAAATTTCTTTTTGTAAATTTTTTTTAGCATACTCTTTAACAGCAGTTTTTCCTAATGTTTTTGTAACAATAGCTCCTAATCCAAGACTAGCTACATTTGTTAAATCCAAAACACCTGCCATTAAATTATGAGATATAGAAGAAACAGCACTTCTACCACCTTCTTCATAAAAACTAGGTAAATTACGCCAATATGATGTAAGATAAGATAATCGTTTTAATTGTTCTGGAGATAAAGTATTTTTAACTTGATATAATTCTTTTCCTGCAGAAGTTATATTTGCCTGTTTCCATGTCCTGTCACTAATAAATTCATCTACAACATCTTGGTCATCTGCAAATTCAAGACCATCTCTTTCTCCATAAAAATCTTTAGCAATTTTAATTAATTCTTTATCTTTATAGATTGTGTCAAAAGAATATTTTTTAGAGCCATCAAAATTAGTGCCTATATCAATACTATTTTCTGGAGGTTCAGAAATATTAGGCTCTCCTATATTATACGAATCTACATAATTAAATTCATTACTAGGTTTTTGTATATCTTTATCTACATCAATATATGTAAAAGTTTCTACCATTTAGTCTCCTTGTAATTCTAATATTATTTCCTCTATTTCTTTTTTTAGTATAGGTATTTGTTTTGTTCTATACTTTTCACCTTTATTACTTGTTGCTCTTTCTAATTGATTTAATATTTTAATTTTCTTTTTAAGTTCTTTAAATTTAGCTACGTTAGGATTAACATTTTGTGTACCTGCTCTTGCTCCACTTGTTTTAGTCTCTCCTATATCAATTTTAGATAAATCATAATTACTTACATTACCATCAAACTCAACAGTAATTTTTGGTATTACATTCTCATTAAATATTTCGTTATATTGGTCATCTGTAGAAAACGCTTCAGTATTTTTTCTTGTAGAAATATCCCCTTCTTTAAAATCTTTATCTATTTCACCTTTAGTTATCCAATAATTACCTTGATTACCCTCAGTGCCTTTATTTTTATCTTTCATTATATTATCAATAATTTTAACCATATCTTTATAAGGTTGAGAAGTTGCATAGTTACCCATTTTATTTTCATCTACATAATTTATTGCAAAATTGTGTTTATATTTAGCAATAGCTGTTCGTTGTATATTATTAATTACTTGTTGTTGTTCGGTTGTTTCAGATGGTAAACCTAAAGACGCAATTTGACGAAG
>JABGXK010000096.1 GCA_018675825.1 Flavobacteriales bacterium
AATTAGATACTAATTATAGAGTAAATTGGCAAGATTACAGAAATTGTATCTTATTAACCACAGGTGGTGAGTTAAAAAAACTAGATACAAAAATACATGAGATCCTTACATTTTAGTTTGGATATCATAAATTAAGTTATTACATTATCAACCGTTTCAAATTAAAAAAAGTTATATTATGGATTTAAAATTAATCTCAAGCAAGTTAGAACAATTACAGACCAAACCTGGTCAAAACAACAATCAGAAATTTGACAGAAGTCAATATTTTTGGAAAGCACCTATGGGTAAATCACAAGTTAGATTTCTCCCTTATAAGGAAAATAAAGAAAACCCATTTACTGAAGTTTTCTTTCATTATGGAATAGGAAGTAGAACAATGATCTCACCAATTAATTATGGTGATAAAGATCCTATTGTAGAATTTTCTAAAGAATTAAGAAAAACATCTGAACCTGAAAATTGGAGGTTAGCTAAGAAATTAGAACCAAAAATGAGGGTATTTGCTCCTGTAATAGTTAGAGGAGAAGAAAACAGAGGTGTTAGATTTTGGGAATTTGGGAAACAAGTATACCAAGAATTATTAAGTTATGCCGCAGACGAAGATTATGGTGATTTTACTGATGTAGTCTCTGGTTTAGATATGACAGTAGAAGTAGTTCAAGGTAATCCTTACCCACAAACTTCACTTAGAGTAAAACCAAAACAATCAGTTTTATCTGATAGTAATGATGATGTTGAAAAATGGTTAGCTGAACAGCCTGAACTATTAAAATATTATAAGAGAGTTTCTTATGATGACATGAAAACAGCACTTCAAGACTGGTTAAACCCAGAAGACACTACTACAGATACTCCATCTTCAACAACTACAGAGGAAGATACTGGTTATACTTTGAATGTTAAACAAAAAGAATCGTTCAACGAGGACGAATTCGACGATTTATTTAAAGATTAATTAAATGGCAAGAAAAAAAGTAAGCCTTGGGGGCGATATCTCCAAGTCTGTTAAGGGAACGTTCTCCCTTGATAAGTTTAAAGCAGCAAAAGGTTTAGGATCATCTAATAATACCTTTAAAGAACAATCATGGATACCTTTATCCCCGGCGTGGCAAGAAATGGTATCATTACCTGGTGTTCCTGCAGGTCATATTACTTTATTACGTGGACACTCTGATACTGGTAAAACTACCGCTTTATTAGAAGTAGCTGTTAACGCTCAAAAAATGGGAATATTACCTGTTTTTATAGTAACTGAGATGAAATGGTCTTGGGAACATGCTATGATGATGGGTCTAGAAGTAGATCTTGAAAAAGATGAAGATGGCAATACAATAGGAGTTGATGGTAATTTTATTTTTGCTGATAGAGGGCAATTACCAACAGTAGAAGCTGTAGCAGGTTTTATGGCTGATTTAATGAACGAACAGAAAAAGGGTAATTTACCTATGGATATGGTATTCTTATGGGATTCTATTGGATCTGTTCCATGCCAAATGTCAGTTGAAAAAGCTAAAAATAATAATGAATGGAATGCTGGAGCAATGTCTACTCAATTTGGTAATTTTATAAACCAAGAAATATTATTATCAAGAAAAGAATCTAGTCCTTATACTAATACCTTAGTTGCTATTAATAAGATTTGGGTTGAAAAACCAATAGGACCTATGCAACCACCAACTATGAAAAATAAGGGTGGTAACACAATGTTCTTTGATTCAACATTAATAGTAACATTTGGTAATATCTCTAATTCAGGTAATTTAAAAGTTAATGCAGTTAAAGATGGCAAAAAGGTAGAATGGGCTAAAAAGGTTAAAACCGCTGTTGAAAAAAACCATATTAATGGTGTTACAACTACAGGCAAAATCATAGTTACACCTCATGGTTTTATATCTGATACTAAAAAAGATATAGAAAACTATAAAAAAGCCCACCAATCAGAATGGGGCGCTATATTAGGTGAAGGTCCAATTGAAATAGTTTTAGAAGGATCTGAAGATGAAGATTTTGCTAATGTAGAAGCGGTGGATGAAAGAACTCTATAAAGATATACTCAACAACTTGCATGAGGAGTCCAATTTGGAGCCCCTACACTTAAACAGTAGGGTGCTCTTGATTGATTCTATGAACACGTTTTTGCGTTCATTTGCTATGATTCCCGCTATTAACCCACAGGGAAATCATGTTGGTGGTTTAGTTGGTTTTTTAAAATCATTAGGATATGTTATTAAACTAATTAGACCAACTAGAGTTATCTTAGTTTTTGATGGTCAAGGTAATATTACAAATCGTAGAAATACCTACTCTGAATATAAAGCAAACCGTCAAATAAAAAGAATTACAAATTTTAAAGTGTTCTCAACATTAGAAGAAGAATCTGATTCAATCGCAACACAAATGTTAAGATTATTAGATTATCTAAAATGTTTACCTGTTAATATTTCTATAATTGATAAAATAGAAGCAGATGATACTATAGCATATCTTTCCCAAAAATTAAAAGATGATGTCATAATCTATTCAGCTGATCAGGATTTTTTACAATTAGTAAATAAACGAATTACAGTTTATTCACCAATTAAAAAGAAATTTTACAGACCAAATGATGTTTATGAGCAATATGGTATGCATCCCTATAATTTTATCACAATGAAATGTTTAATGGGTGATAAATCCGATAATTTACCTGGTGTTAAAGGTTTAGGTCCTAAAAAACTAATGAAATATTTTCCTGAAATTG